>DASXGW010000003.1 GCA_036488875.1 Candidatus Baltobacteraceae bacterium
TTCCGGCACTGGCGGACGTGACGTGCGCGATCGTCTTCAGCGCTTTGCCGATCGTGTACGTCGCTTGCTGTGTTTGGTCGGCGAAGACGACTTCGCCGGGGAAGGACGTCTGCTGATAGCCGTCCTTTGAAACGCTGACCGCATACGTGTCGGGGGCCAGCGAGAGCATAATGAAATGACCGGTTGTATCCGTCGTCGTTGTTGCCGATTGCGACGGCGACACCGCCTGCACCTTAGCTCCTGCTACGGGTGCCCCAGTGTTGTCGCGCACGGTGCCGGACATGTTGCCGGTGACGCCTGCCAGTGCCCATGTTCCCTGGACAAGCATAGTCACCAACACCAGTACGGCGACCAACGGTCGACGGAAGGAGCGTGAACTTCGCATGTGCATCCTCCGTCTTATCAGTGGAATATGCGACAAATGCCGCAAGATGCACGCAATGCTTCAATATTCGAAATCCGTCCTTCTTATCAAGGATATGTAAAAGTCAATCGCAGCAACGATTTATTTGATATTGTTTCGAGTTTTGATCCCTCGCGGATCGCCGTTGGCGAGTAACTACTCCGCCATCGCGACTCGGGCGGAAGGCTGGCCGCGTTTCTGCGCGTGCATGAAGAAGACTAGCGGCGCGCTGATAACGAACACGATCGCGGTTAGCCGGAACAAATAGTCGTACGCGATCATCGTCGATTGCTGCGCGACGAGGTTGGTCACCACGCCGCTCGACATGCCCTGAAGGTTGGTCACGCCCGCCGCAAGATCGTTCCACGCAATCGCCGTTCGATGCGAGAGCAAGGTCGTGAGAATCGCGATACCGAGGCTGCCGCCAAGCTGACGCAGCAACGTGAACACGCCGGTCGCGCCGGCCATGTCGGAGATCGGCACGTCGTTGAGCGTCATCGTCGTCAGCGGCACGAACAAAAAGCCGAGCGCGAACCCCTGAATGAGGCGCGGCCAGAACACGTCCCAATAGCCGGCCTGCGCGGTCATATCACCCATCAGCCACGTCGACCACGCGAAGATGAGTATTCCGCCTAAGATCGACCATCGGCCATCGATTTTATTGAGCACCCGACCGATGATCAGCATCGAGACCGCCGTCGACAAAGCGCCCGGCATCAGCGCCAAGCCGGTGTCGAACGCCGTAAATCCGAGCATGGTTTGGAAGAACAGCGGCAAGATCAAGGCCGTCCCGAACAGGCCAAAGCCCATAATAATCCCTAGAAACGAGCCGATCGAGAAACTTCGGAACTTAAAGACGCGCAAATCCACGACCGGATGCCGGTCGCGCAGCGCCTTGACGACGAAGATGATTAACGCGGCCACCGAGACTACCGACATGATCAGGATCGTGTCCGACGAGAACCAGTCGTCGCGCTCGCCCTGCTCCAGCACGTACTGCAGTGACGCCAGCCCGACGGTCAGCAGCGACAAACCCGTCCAATCGATGCCGCCCTTGGGTTTGGCGATGTACTTCGGATTCGGAATGAAGGCCAAGGTCATCATGAACGCCGCGATCCCGATCGGCACGTTGATGTAGAAGATGAGCGGCCAGCTCGCGTTATCGACGATCCATCCGCCGAGCGTCGGCCCGATTGCCGGACCCACCATCGCGCCCAATCCGAAGATCGCCATCGCCGCCCCGCGCTTCTCGGGAGGATAGGTCTCGAACATAATTGCCTGTGCGGTGGGCTGCAGCGCGCCGCCGCCGAGACCTTGCAGCACGCGATAGAAGACGAGCATCCAAATCGAATGGGCCGTTCCGCATAGGAACGACGCGACCGTAAACACCGCCAGCGACGTTGCGTAAAAGACTTTGCGTCCCAGCAGCGCCGTCAGCCAGCCGTTGAGCGGCATGATCACGACACTGGCCAGAATGTAGCCGGTTGCTACCCACGCTACTTCGTCGACCGTCGCTCCCAGGTTGCCGCCGATCGTGTTGATCGCGACGTTGACGATCGTCGTGTCGATGATCGCCATGATCAGTCCGAGCATGACCGTAATGGTGATCAAGCCGACGGGGGCATGCTCGCGATGGCGGAACGGATTGGGCATTTCACCGTGATTTCCCAGTCCAAGGCACTCCGACCTATGCTATGGTGTTCACAACAGCGAGGCGAGCCCCATGCACGACGGATATTCCGACTTTAGTGTCAAGGTGACCAAGGCCGAGGGGACGATTGTCGTCTCCCTCTCCGGCGATTGGGACGTCTACGCCCGCGATGCCTTGCACGACGCGCTCTCGTGCACCGGATCGAGAAACGACGTCGTCATCGACGCTCGTCGCGCCAGTTTCTTCGATTCGTCGGCGCTTAGCGAGTTCGTGACGTTCTTCAAACGCGTCACCGAACAGGGGCAGCGCTTCGAACTGCTCGTCGGCAACAGCAACATCCTGCGCATTCTCGAAATGACCGGCCTATCGAACGTGCTGCTCCCCTCGCCCGATCGCATCGCGATGCTCCAAGAACGGATAATCCAGAGCTAAAGCCGTCTTAACGTAAGCTCGGCTAGCGTAAATCGTATGCAATACGAAATCGACGCTCCCGCCAACGACATCATAGCGATGAACCTCACGATTGCGGCGCTCGATCGCTGGATCGCAAACGTCTCGCCCTCTGACGACGGCGAAGAGGTCGGCAAGCAGATCGGCGCGATGTATCGCGAGATCCGCCTCGTGCTCGACGAGCTGTCGGACGAGCTGCCCGGCGACGAGGAAGAAGAAGACGACGACGAGGAGGACGACGAGGAAGTCCTTGAGGCTCAGATCGTCGACGTCGAGCGTCGTATCGCCGTCGCTAGCTAGCGAGCAGTGCAGGCGCGCCGCGTCTTGAAGGCAACGAGGCGAGCCCGAGCGGTCGGCGCCGCCGCGCGGATCGCTTGCAGCGCGCACGCAAAGTAGGCGAGCAGAAATAACGCAACGGCGGCCGCCCGCATGGGATGATTAAGCCCGCGCCTCGCGCGAGGTCTTCTTATCGCCCTTGATCCACTCGAAGAACTCGAGAATCGCGAGCGCGATGCGCGCCAAGGTCGGAATGAACGTCGGACGCAGCAGGCGCGGATCGAACTCGCTCATCAAGCGGTCGTTCTCGTCGACGCACGCGCGCACGAACTTCGCCGGCGTCAGGCCTTCCATCACGTCGGTGAACAGGTCGAGAATCGGACCATCTTGCTGGCCGTTCGTACTGGCATTCGATTCCGCGCCGCCGGCCATTTCCTGACCGCCTTTGACGCGGCGCACGATCGCCGACAGATATTGCACCAGCGCCGGCAGAATCTGCAGCAGCGGATACGGTAACCCGCGACGCTGGCGATCCCATGCAACCCAGTTGACGAAGAAGACGATGTGCCGCGCTTCCTCGATCAAGATGCGCGACAGCAGCGAAGTCAGGGCATCCGGCAGAATCTTCGCTTCGGTTGCCAATTTGAAAATGCCGAAGCCGCCAAAAGAATCCACGCACTCGTTATAGCCGAAGTTGACGAACGCCGCGCGCGACGGCGCCTCGCTGACGTCGCGGGGACTGACGTTCAGGTCGTATTTCTTCACCATGTGGGCGAGAATGCGCCCGTGGCGCGCTTCCTCGAAACCCTGCAACTCGAGCGCCTGACGCACCAGCGGATCGCGCTCCATCCGCGAAAACCCGTCGAGCATCACGCCCGCGCTGTTCTCGACTTCCAGCGCCATCGTCCACACCGGAATCGCGCGCAACCGTGCAAGCGAAATCTCGTCGAGATCCGGCCACGGCAGGTCGGGCGGGTCGTAGGGCTTGTGCCCTTCGATAAACGTCCGGCAGAAAAGCTCTTTGTGTTCTTCGGAACCGATGCGCATGCGTTTCCTTTCCTACGTAGAATCCCCACGCCCGATGACCACGGTATCTACACCCCAACCGCCCCTGGGCGAACATCGCGCCAACGTGCGCGAGTACTTGCGGGGGATCGATCTCCCCTTCGAGTCGGTCGCCGGAACGATCGTGCGAGAGCGATTGGCTACCGAGGACGACGAGGATCTCCTGCGTTCGAGCCTGGTGCTGTGGGCCTGCGCGGCCTGCGGCGGTGACCTCCGCGACGCCCTGCCCGTGGCAGCCTCGTTCCATCTCTTCGACCGCTTCGTACGCCTGCACGACGAGCTGGTCGACGGCTCGGTCGAGCACTGGGGCCTGGGCCAAAGCCTCAACGCCGGCGACGCGCTCTACGCGCTGGCCTTCCGGACCCTTGCCGACGGCGTCCTCGACGCGCAGCGGCGTCTCGCGGTTGCCGGACTCGTCGCGCGCGCCGTTTTGGAGTCGATCGAGGGCCGCAACGTCGACATCGAACGTCCTGAAAGCGACGGTCTTCTGCCGCAAGTACGCTCGGTACGGCGTCGCGTTGCCGCGCTCACCGGCGCCGCGCTCGGATCGGGCGCAATCATCGCGGGAGCCAGCGAACGTATCGTGCGCGGATTCATTCGCGCCGGCTATCTGCTTGCCGTCGCCGCGACGGTCGAGGAAGCAAAACTCGCGCAGCGCGTTGGTGCCAAAGCCCGCGAGGCGGTCGCCCGTTGCGGCGTGGAGCTAGAGTATCGCAACGGCTTCGAAACCGTCGTTGCCTACGTCACGTAAATGCCCGATCCAACCGGATCCCGCAAAGCCGACCACCTACGCATTAACGTTGAAGAAGACGTCGGTGCGAAAGGCGTGAGTGCCGGTTTCGACGCTTATGCCTTCGAGCATCAAGCTCTGCCCGAAATCGACCTGGACGAGGTCGACACTTCGTGCGAGCTACTCGGCAAGAAGCTCAACGCGCCTCTGCTCGTGTCGTGCATGACGGGCGGAACGCCGGAAGCCCAACGCATCAACGCGACGCTCGCACAGGTCGCCGAGGCGTTCGGGCTCGCGATGGGCCTTGGCTCGGGGCGTGCACTGATTGAAAATCCCGGGACCTTGCCGACGTTTGACGTGCGCCCGTTCGCGCCCAACGTTTTGCTGCTCGCAAATCTCGGCGCCGTGCAGCTGAACAAGGGCTACGGCGTCGACCACTGCCGCCGCCTGATGGAGCTGCTGCAGGCCGACGCGCTCGTGCTGCATCTCAACGCATTGCAGGAGGCGCTTCAACCCGAAGGCGACACGAACTTTCGCGGCCTCCTCGCCCAGATCGCAACGCTGTGCAAAACGCTCGGAGCTCCGGTCGTGGTCAAGGAAGTCGGCTGGGGCATCGGTCCGACGACCGTGCGCGCGCTGCTCGATGCGGGCGTCGCCGGGATCGATCTCGCAGGCGCAGGGGGAACCTCGTGGAGCGAAGTCGAGCGGTATCGCATCGACGAAACGTGGCGCGCTCGCGTCGCCGGGGCGTTCGCCGGCTGGGGCATCCCCACGACCGAATGTATCGTCAATGCGCGATCGGTCGCGCCCAGCGAAACGATCATTGCCAGCGGCGGCATTCGCAACGGAATCGACGTCGCCAAAGCCATCGCCCTCGGCGCTGACGCCGCCGGTATCGCCGGTCCGTTTCTACGCGCCGCCGAGGCTGCGATCGACGAAGCGCGCGATTACGCGCGCGAACTGATCGAAACGTTGCGTATCGCCATGTTCTGTACCGGTGCCCGTACCGTCGCCGAACTGAGAACCGCCACGCGGCTTACGGGCGTCCAATGAGCGCCATCGTCGGCGTATCGGATCACGGCGGTTGGGCGATCTTCGTAACGGTCGCACGCGACGGAAAGCTCCTCGATCGCCGGCGCGTCGAGCTCGTCGACGCGAGCCTGCCCGCGATCCCGCATCACCACGAAGCGCAGATGCTTCCGGTCGACCAAGGCGTCGCATTAGTGGAACGCGTTCGCGCGTCGGCAGAAAAACACGCCGCGCTCGCGCTGGACGAAGTGGTAAAGGCGGTGCCGGACATTCAAGGGATCGCGCTGCGGGCGTGCCCGCCGTTACCGCCGACAATTGCCGAGCGCATCGAAGACGTCCGCGCGCGAAACGTCGCCGACTGGGTGATGTACCGCAACGCCCTCGCGTCCGCCGCCGCGGGGCGCGCATGGGCCGTCCATTGGTATGACGCCAAGAAGCTCGAGCTCAACGCGAAGCATCTCGACCTCCGTAAGAAGGTCGGAGCGCCATGGAGCAACGATCACAAACTCGCCATGGCCCTGGCGCTGCGCGCTTTCGGCTAGAAAGCGAGGCCTCACCGGCCGTAGCGTGGTAACCTCGGGCATGCTTACTCGGCTTTTTGCGGCTCTACTCGGCACGCTTTTGGCAACGGTCCCGGCATTGGCCAACGCGGCCATACTGACTGAGAACGACTTCCAGCACGGCGTTGCACTCAACTCGCCCGCGATCTCACCCGACGGTAAACGCGCCGTCGTCGTGGTGTCGAGGGTGAACTGGAACGAAGATCGCCGCGACGGCGAGCTCGTCCTCATCGACGTCGCCACGCACGGTCAGCGCGTGCTGACGTACGACCGCAAAGGGCTCTCCGATCCGTCGTTCTCACCCGACGGATCGCGGCTTGCCTTCATCGCCGACGACGGCGACGGCGACGACGCGCACTCGCAAGTGTTCGTCATGCCGCTCGACGGCGGCGACGCGCGCCCGGTCACCAAAGCCAAAGAAGGCGTCGAGCAGTACGCGTGGCGTCCCGACGGTCGCGCCATGGCTTACGCTGCAGAAGATCCCCAGCCCGAACGCAAAGGCGCCGATAAGTTCCGCGACAGCTTTATCTTCACCACCGAGCCGATCGTCGCGCGCAGCCGTCCCGAGCCGCGGCACTTGTTCGCTCAATCGCTCGACGGCGGGCCGGCCACGCAGTTGACGTTCGGTCCCCAGAGCGTTGCCACCGGCGAAGCGCAGTCGTCGATCTCGTGGTCGCACGACGGTAAGACGATCGCCTTCGTCCTCTGTCCCAACGCCATTCTCAACGACGAGAGCTATTCGCACGTCGCGCTGATCGACGTCGAGAGCAAGAAGGTGCGGTCGCTGACCGGACGCACGATGTGGGAGAGCACGCCGCTCTTCTCACCCGACGGAACGCACATCGCGTACACCTATTCGGACGGCGACAATCAGGTCAATCTGCAAGAGTTGTACGTCACGACACCCGACGGCGGTGTGGGCAAGTCCGTAACGGCGTCGCTCGATCGCGACGTCTTCGACGCCGCGTGGGCGCCCGATTCAAAAACGTTGTATTTCGGGGTGCCCGATCGCTCGTCGCAGTCGTTCTACCGGCTTGAGCTCGGGGGCGAGCCGCAACGAATGGTGGACACAACGTTGCTCCAGCACGCGTCGTCGCTGGTTGATGCGATCGCGCCCGACGGAAGCTTCGTCTTCGTCGGTACGCAGACCAAACAGCCGTCGGAGTTATTTTACCGCTCCGCCTCGGGCACAACGACCAAGCTCACCGATTTCAATGCGGCGATCGCGCGCCTCGACCTCGCGTCGGCCGAGCGCATCGAGTTTCCGACCGGCACCGGCATCACCGGCGACGGCGTGCTCTACACGCCGCCCGGATTTACCGCCGGCAAAAAATATCCGCTGAGCGTCTTCATTCACGGCGGCCCGACCAGCTCGTCGACCTTGGGCTTCGACTTTTGGGCGCAGGTGATGGCGGCGCGCGGCTGGCTCGTGCTCCGTCCGAACTATCGCGGCAGCGACGATCTCGGCATCAAGTACCAGCGCGCCGTGCTCTACGATCTCGATGCCGGCCCCGGCAAAGACATCATGTCCGCCGTCGACACCGTTCGCGCGCGCGGCATCGTCGACGATTCGCGCATCGCCGTGTCGGGATGGTCGTACGGCGGCATCATGACGGCGTGGATGATTTCGAAATATCACATCTGGAAGGCGGCCGTCTCCGGCGCGTCGGTCAACGATTGGGTTACCGACTACGGAACGGCCGACGACAGCTTATCGGACGTCGATCTGTTCCACGGGTCGCCGTTTGTCGGAAATAATGCCGCCGAGTTTCGGCGCACCTCGGCGATATCGTATGCGAAGGATGTGACGACGCCGGTGTTGATTCTCTCCGACGTCGGCGACAATCGCGACTCTTTTGCCACGTCGTCGATGTATTGGCGCGCGCTGCGCGACAATCATAAGGACGCGACGTTGCGCGTGTGGCCGGTCTACGGCCACTTCCCGTCCGATCCGGTTCGTCAGGCCGACGTCTACCACTATTGGCTAGACTACATCGCCCAGCACTTCCGGTAACGTCAGCGAATAGTCCACGCCAGTGCGCCGGCAAGCACTCCCAAGTGGCAGGCGAATCCGCCGATGCACGCCTTGCCGGTGCCGGATTCGCGCTTCGCCCAGGCGCCGCGAAACGCCACGACGGCGCAAAGGGTCACGGCGCACAAACCCGCGACCGACCAGTACAGCGCCGGTGCTCGAGCGGCGGAAACCAGGACGGCAAACGCGGACACCGCCGCTAAAGGTGCGAGCGCTGCGCCGAGCAGCGGGCGAAACATCTGCCCGTGGCCGACGCCGTAGCGCTGGAGCGTCGTCATCTCCCGGCGGTATCCCAACTCGAGCAGCGCCGCGCACAGCGCGCCGGATCCGGCGATCGACAGCACCGCCAGCACGTAGGCCGCCGACAGAGAGAAGCGCAGAAGCAGCGGAAGCATCGGAAGACAGAGCACCGCGATACTAAGCGCATAATACTTGAGGTACGTCGCGGCAACGTACCGGTCGAGTACGCTAAGCATTGACTCGAAAGTAGAGCTTTGTGGCTTCAGCGGAGGCACGCGCCTCCTGGGCCGAGCTCGAAAACACGATCGAGCCGTCTCGAATGATGCTGATGGTGTCGGCTATCTCGAGAATAGCGTGGGCGTTATGGTCAGTCAGCAAAATCCCCGTACCGCGCTCGCGAAACCGCCGAAGAATCGCCACACAATGCACCAAGTCAAAAGCCGAAAGACCAGGGAACGGCTCGTCGACGATCAGGAACTGCGGCTCTTGCACGTAGGCCAGCGCGAGGGCGAGAAACACCCGATCCGATCCCGCCATATCGCACGGGCGTTGGTCGAGCAGCCGCGTGAGGCGCAGGCTTTCTAAGCCGGCGAAGATTGCAGGTACGGATTTGGGCGCGGCAAGCTTGAGATTATCCAACGTCGATAAACCGGCCAAGAAATGCGGCGTTTGTGGAACGTACGCTAGGCCATCGGCGGCGCGTCCACTCGGCGGGCGAACGTCGAGGATGAGCGATCTGCCGTCGTCGCGCTCGAGAACCACAATGCCCTTGTCCGCTTTTAGAAAGCCGGCCGCGATTTCGAATAGGGTACTCTTGCCGCTGCCGTTGGGGCCCTCCAATGCATGAATGGTGCCGCCGGCAACGGCAAGGCACGCGCAATCGACGACGACGCGGCGTCCGTAGATTTTGGTAACGCCCTGAAAATACAGCTTCGGCAATCGGAACCTCGCGGCGAGGTTACCAGGCTAGCTAGTCTTGCTGAGAATTGCCTCGTAAAGACCCTGCGGGTCATCGGTGCCGAGCGTGACGCGCCGGCCGTTTTTCTTCGTGATCATCACGCCTTGATAACCGGCGACGTTCCAAAGCCATCCATGCAGGATCGTCCAGTGAATCCCCCAGCCTTCCCAAAACCGCATCGTCGTGGTCTGCACCTCGTCGATATCCTCGAACGCAATGACGCCGCCCGGAATGCCGATGGTGAACGACCATGCGACGCCCCGAGAATCGACGCGCGTCGTGAGCTGCACGAATCCGATGCACATTGCCGCGACGACGGCAAATGCGGCGAGGTGTGCCGTGCTATCGGGGCCTGTGAGACCCGCGCGATACAAGGCGTAGAAGGTAACGGCTACAACCAGCAAGATCCCAGGCGAGAACTGCCGGTGCTCGTAGGTCGGCATGGCTACTAATACGCGGTCAAGAATGAAGCCCCCCGTGAACGTCAGAACGACGTTGCTCCTGATTGCCGTCCTTGTCGCGGCGGCCGGTACCGGCGCGCGCGCGGCCACGGCAAAGCTTTCCAACGACGTCGTTCCGGTATCGTACGACTTGAGCGTTCACCCGTTCGCGCCCGGACCGACCGTGGAAGGCTCCGAAACGATCGTCGTGCGCCTCGGGCACGATCTGGGCGCCGTTACCCTTAATCAACTGCAGGTCAACGTTCGCGAGGCGACCATCGACGGCCAACCGGTCCGTCCCGCACTATCCGACAAGCTGCAGCAGCTGACACTCGTTGCATCCCGAAGGTTGAGCGCCGGCGAACATTCGCTGCACCTCGACTTCGTAAGCCACCCGTCGTTCCCCGGATTCCAAGTCACGGGAACGCCCGCTAACTTGTATTACGCCACCGCATTTGAGCCGTCACAGGCGCGTGCCTCGTTTCCGTGTTTCGACGAGCCGCAGTTTCGCGCGCGCTTCACCTTGCACGTGAAAGCGCCGGCGGCCGCGACGGTCATCTCGAATATGCCCGAGACGCGCGTCACCCCGGACTCCGACGGGATGTCCGTGCACGATTTCCAGCCGACGCCGCCGATGCCCACGTATCTCGTGACGTACGATATCGGCAAGTTCACGCACGCCGACGGCGAAGTCGACGGCAAGCCGGTTCGCATCTTTGCGGCGCCCGGCCGAGAGGCGCAAGAGCGCGCGGTGCTGAGCGATACCGAAGCGATCGTGCCGTTCTACACGAAGTTTTTCTCGACCCCGTATCCCTTACCGAAGCTCGACGTCGTCGTCGTTAAGGGCGGCTTTGACTCAGCGCTCGAGGGGTGGGGCGCGATCAACGTCTACGACGAAAATGAAGTTTTCGGCGACCAGCTGGGCCGAGAAGAACTGCTCGCCCACGAGATCGCGCACCAGTGGGTCGGCGATCTCGTCGACATGGCGTGGTGGCGCGACACGTTTGTCGCCGAGGGGCTTGCCGAGTTCGCCGAACGGCAAGCCGTCGCGCACGTTTTCTCCGGCGTCACCTCCTGGATAGACGACGATAGCGACGTGGGGGCCATCCTGAACCGCCCGATCAAGCCGGGCACGAAGCCTTTGATTGGCGCGCGCATCGCCACCGACCTCAACGACGACGACTTTCAGGCATTCGACCTGGCGACCTACGATAAGGGCGCCGCGATCGTGCGACAGTGGCAGCGGCTCGTCGGCGACGAGGCGTTTGCGCGCGCGATCGCCGGTTATCTGCGGGCGCACGCCTACGGAAGCGCGACGTTCGAACAGTTTTGGAGCGCGTTTCCCGAGCCCAACGCACGGGCGTATGCCAGTGCGTGGTTCGAGCATCCCGGCTATCCCATCGTCACGCTCGACGCGTCGTGTATCGGGGGAACGTCGCACGTATCGGTCTCGCAGCGCGCGTTCGTTGCCGATGCCACGGTGGGCGCCGCATATCGTAGGCAGCTCTGGCCGTTTCCGCTCGTGCTTCGCGTGGCGGGTCGGGAGCGCGTGCTGTCGGTTCCTGCGCAGCCGTACAGCCGGTTCGAAGTACCCGGCTGCGGCGTCTCGGCGGTCGATGACGATTTCCGGCCCTATATGCGACTGCTGTACCGCGGCGACGCATTGCGCGACATCGCCGCGCGCGCTCCACGCGAACGAAACCGGCTACTGCAAGACTACAGCGCGGCGCAGCAATACGGGTACGTGACCGGCGGCGACTACGAAGCCATCATCAGCGCCGCGGGTTCACTCAACGACATCGACGGGCTCACCGTCCGCTCCATCGCCTCGAGATTCTCTGACATCGCCGGCGCGGTGCGCGGCTCAGCCTCGTTCGCGACCATCGCGAACATCGACGAGCGAGTTCTGCGTCCGGTGATTCCCGGCGCGCTCGACGGCATTACCGACTTTTGGTCCGCGCAAGCGCAAAGCAGCGCCTTGATGGCACTGGCCGACGTCGGCGATGCGCGCTTCTCGACGCAGGCCCGCGAGGTGACGCTCGAGCGCGCGGCGTCGGGGTGGCCGATGGGCCGTTCGGGAATGGCGTGGTCGGCGGCCGCTGCAGGCGGCGTGACGGCAGGCCAAGCTGACGTCGAACGCGTCGAGTCGATGTTGCGCGCCGGGCAGTTTCAAGAGTTGGGGCAAGTGTTTTTAACGCACGTCTCGGATAAGACCCTGTTGGCCGAGATTCTCGACGACGCGATTCGCGATCGCCACATCGCGGGCGACTCGTTCAGCGAGTTTCTCTTTGACGTCGGCTCCATGCACCCGGACGTCGCGTACGAGTATCTGCGCGCGCACCTGCGCTCGGTTCGTGCAACGCTTCCTCCGTCGCAACAGGCCTACGCCATTTGCAGCGGCGTTGCCAACGCGCTCTGGCCCGCCGCGAGCCCGAAGACGCTCGAAGCGTTCCTCGCGAGCATCGTGTCGCCGAACGACAGAGCGGTTCTGCTCAAAGCCGACACGGAAATCGAGCGACACTGGCACGACCGCCAAACCCTGGAACGCGAACTGCGAGCGCCCTCGTGAGGTTGTTACGCTCTTTAAGTCGAGCTGCGGCACTCACGCTTTTTGTGCTCCCCATTTCCGCGCGCGCTGCATGCGGATTCGGCATTCCTCCGAGCTATTCTGACATTGACGAAGTGATCGTCACGCAGACGGGCTGCGGAAGCACGTTAACGCCCGGAACGCCCGACGCGCTGCGATGTTCTAAGTTTTGGGTAGAGTTCGGAAAGCCTGATGGAACAGAATACTCGCAATTCAATCTTGAAAACGGCGTGGGCGACTTTCACCTATCCGCGTCGGTCGAAGATGCTCGGAAGGTCCTCGCTGCCGACCGGTTCTTCGAGCTCAATCCACCGGCGCAACAGGTACCAACCGATACAGCCTTGGCCACGGTAACGGTTCACCGATGCGCGACAACAGTGAGCCTCAAGATCTACAGCGAACCACAAGCCTCGCCCAGTGATGCTCAAACCAATCGGCTTCTCGATGACTTGCGCAAGCTCGTCCGCATGTCGACAGAGAAAAGGCTCGATACGAACCCGCACGTCCCCCCGGACATCGACCTTTGGTACTAGCTGGCTAGCTTGTCTTCGGGAAGTGCGAGCGCGACGCCGCCGGAAAGATTTTGCGGCAGCGGTTTGCGCGGAACCATCGCTCCGGCTAAGCCGTCATCGTCGTCGTCCGTAACGCGCGGAGCGCGCACTGGACTTTGGTATGGCATCCGCGACGAGTCGGTGACGAGTTCCCGTCGCCGGCCGCGGAAGACCCGGGAAAACCATCGCATCGCCTCGATTGTAGCACAGCATGGACCTCAGCGAGCACGCCGCAGCTAATCGCGCCTACTGGGATCGCAAAAGCGACGAGTATCAATCGGCGCATGGCGAGCAGCTCGCGGCGCATCCGATGGCGTGGGGCGCCTGGTCGATTCCGGAAAGCGAACTAAATATTCTCGGCGACGTCGTAGGCAAAGACGTTCTGGAGTTCGGCTGCGGCGCCGCACAATGGTCGATCGCGCTCACCAAAGGCGGCGCGCGCTGCGTCGGGCTCGACAACTCCGAACGCCAGTTAGAACACGCGCGGGCAAACCAACGAGCGGCCGGTGTGGACTTTCCGCTGATCCACGCTTCCGCCGAAAACGTCCCGTTGCCCGGCGCGTCGTTCGACATCGTGTTTTGCGACCACGGGGCAATGACGTTCGCCGACCCGTTCCGCACGGTGCCCGAAGCAGCGCGCCTGTTGCGCCCGGCCGGTCTGTTCGCATTTTCAATCGGAACCCCGGTACTGTTCGTCTGCTGGAACAAATCCGCCGACCGGATCGGGACGACCCTCCGGGAAAACTATTTCGACCTTCGCCGCGACGACGACGGATCGAGTGTGGTGTTCACGCTCCCGTACGGCAAATGGATCGAGCTCTTTCGCGACAACGGTTTCGAAGTCGAAGCCCTCATCGAGTTGCGTCCGCCGCCCAATGCGCAAACAACCTACAACGACTTCGTCACGTACGAGTGGGCGCGAAACTGGCCCGCAGAGCACGTCTGGCGTGTCCGCCTCCGCTAGCGGGCGTTTGAACCCCGAAGACCGAAGGGTGGCCGCCAATGAACTCCGCGATGAATAAACCAATCGTGGGCTATATCTTAGCGTTCGTCGCCATCGCCATGTTGGCGCTGATCTTTGGCGAGGCATGGTCGCCGCTGACGCATACCACCTGGGGCGTGGGAATGGCTCCGTCGGGCGACCGCGCTGCCGTAGCTCGCGTTTTGCCGAGTAGCGCAGCATACAAAGCCGGCGTTCGCGTCGGCGATCAGATCGACGTCATGTCCATGCCGCTCGGCGATCGCATGCGCCTACGATCGGCTTTTAGCCCAATCGGTACGCAGATCACCTTGCCGATCGTTCGGAACGGACAGCGGCAACTCGTAACGATCGTTGCAGGGCCGCGCGCGGGCACGTCGCGCCTGTCTGGATGGTCTTTCCTCCTAGGCGGTTCCATAGCACTGCTGATCGTCGCCCTTATTGCGTGGCGAAAGCCTTCCACCGCCACGGCAGCGCTCGTGCTCTACGGCATGGGCTCGTGCACGACGGGCGGCGTGGTCGCGCAGTTTTCGTGGCTCCGCGACCCCTGGTATGCGATTGTCGCAATATTCGTCGTCACGGCGTTCTCGACTTTGCCCGTTGCGGCGCTCCTGCCGTTCATCGTGAGGTTTCCTCGTCCGCCCGAAACACACCCAGGGCGAATCCGCTTGCGTGTCGCGGACGGCCTGTTTTGGGCGGCCGCGGTCCTCTGCCTATTTGAGGCGCTGTACGAGCCGGTCTTATATGCTAGCTGGTTCGCGTTCGACACGGCCATGACGATGGGTCTGATGGCGCTCGTACTGGCGTTTGCGGTGATGGCTTATCGCGATGCAGGCGGCGAAGACCGCCGGCGTATCGGCTGGGTCCTCACTGGTCTAATCATCAGTGCCGCGGGATACACGGCATTCAACACGATGGATACGTTCATGGTCGGCGGCTGGATCGCTCCGTTCGCGGCAATAGCTGCGACGCAGCTGCTGCAATGCGCGTTGCCGCTCGCGCTTGGGTACGCCGTGCTGCGCCATCGCGTGCTCGACATAGGCTTCGCTCTCAATCGCACGATGGTCTACGGTGTAATTACCGCGATGGTCGTCGTCGTGGTCAGCCTCGTCGACTGGCTCAGCAGCCGCCTGATCAGCGAACAGCGCTGGGCGCTCGCTTTCGAGGCCGTGATTACCATTGGCTTCGGCTTTGCACTGAACTACATTCACGGCAAAACCGAGCGTCTCGTCGACCGCATCGTCTTTCGCGCGCGTCACCTTGCCGAAAAGCGCATCGAGTATCGCATCGGCGCGTTGGGATTTTCATCGTCGGCGTCGGCGATCGATGAAGCGCTGGCGGACGACGCCCCGCGGATACTGGATCTGTCGTCTGCCGCTGTCTTCGGCCGTCTCGCGGAGAACGAGCCGTTCACGCGCAAGGCGTCCTTCGGTTGGAACGACGGATCCACTTCGGCGATTATCGACGATTCGCTCCTGGTTCGCACGCTGCGCTCGCTCGAGCGCCCGGTGGTACTCGACGACGTGGCGATCGCCGTCGACAACGCTCCGGACGGCGCAGC
The DNA here is from genome assembly GCA_036488875.1 of Candidatus Baltobacteraceae bacterium. Lineage (NCBI taxonomy): Bacteria > Bacillati > Vulcanimicrobiota > Vulcanimicrobiia > Vulcanimicrobiales > Vulcanimicrobiaceae > Vulcanimicrobiaceae bacterium. The sequence continues at coordinate 15,513 of DASXGW010000003.1, forward strand.
ACGTCCGGCGATTGCGATTCCGATCGTTACGCAGCACGAGCTTATCGGCTTCGCGCTCTTCGGCAGCCGCAGCGACGGCGCGCTGCCCGATCCAGAAGAGATCGGGCTACTCGCGCAACTCTGTTCGGCTGCCGGAAACGCTTACGGTGCGGTCGAGGCGCGGCAGTGGCGCGAGCGCGCCGCCACCCTCGAACGATCGTTAGCGCTACAAAGCTCCTAGAATCTTTTGGGCAAACTCCGGCGCGAAGTGCTGGATCACTTGCGGATTGCTCGAGATCAGCGATACGACGTCTTGCTTGAGCGCTTGAGGATCCGATCCATGCTGCGCAACTATTTGCATGAGTTGCTGTGCCATATCCGGATCGCCGTTCTGCTGCGCGTTCTGCGCCGCCGTTTGAACGTGCTGCGCGACTTCCTCGTGCGGCATCGTGTTGACTTGCTCCGATGCGGCTTGGCTGACCGAGCCCTGATCGATTTCGCCGGTCGTGAATTTTTGAACGAGCCCCTCAACCTCATTAAACATGGCGCCTCCTAGCGTAGAGGCCTCGTACTTTCCCGGGGTAGCGGCTTTAAATCAAGCTCGCTTGGGACGCGCTTTAGCGGCGACTTTCTTAGGCTTAGCGCCCAATTCGATGAGGTCCACCGCCTCACGAACGAGCGCCTTGAACGCCTTCTCGTCGATCTTTTCACCTTCGGCGAAATCGATTGCGCGGCGCACGTTCCCCTCGAGGCTCGAGTTGAAGAGTTTGGACGGATCCTTGAGCTTGGCGCCGTTGGCGAACGTGGTCTTGATTGCAGCTTTATAGGACTCGCCCGTGCAGATGATTTTGCCGTCGTGATACCACGTCGGCACCCCGCGCCACTTCCACTCCTCGACGACGTCGGGATCGGCGGATTTGATCAACGCGCGGACCTTGGCGAGCGTCTTGCCGCGCCAGTCTCCCAGCTCGGCAATCTGCTCGTCGATCAACTTTGATGGTGACTTACTCATGATTTCGGGAACTGACGCAGTCCGACGGGCGTTCCGTCGAGATTTTTAACGGTTGCGACGAGTAGTCCCTGAGCGACGTCGGTTGGATCCTGCACCTTTTCGGCGCCGGCCGCAACCAGCGCCGCTAGCGCCGCATTGATGTCGTCAACGTTCACGTACGCGAGCGCCCCGTCCATCCCCGGCTTCTTTTGCACGAGCCCGATCTCGGTCTCGCCGGCTTTGAAGCCGACGTAATATGGGCTGTCGGCGTACGGCTGCGTACCAAGCAACGTCGTGTAGAACGCTTTGGCCTTGGCCACGTCCGCGGCCGGATAGATAATGAGGTTAACGTTATTCACTGGTCTCCTCCGTCAAGAAAGGGTGCCGATGAGTTGTTGTACGCGCTCTCCTTGGGAGATCACGTACATTTCGCTAATGCGATTGCCGGCGATGACGAAGCCCATCACCGACAGCGGCTCGCCATTGGGAAGATAAGAAACGATTCCCGGCGTTCCGTTGACCATTACGAGCTCCATGCGCGCAACCACCTTGGAGAACGCGGCGGCGAGTGAAGCGACTTCGTGTGCGCCGCGAATGCCGCGCAAAGCGGGTTCGCGATCGGCGCGCAGCAGGACGTCTGGATGCAGCACCGCGACGAGTCCTTCGAAATCGCCTTCGCGCGCCGCCGCGACGAACGCGTCGACGACCGTCCGTCGCTGCGCCAATCCCGTGTCCGGCGGCGTCGCGCGTTGCACGCGGCGGCGTGCGCGGCTAGCGAGCTGCCGAGCGGCCTCAGGTGACTTGCCGACGATCGGCGCGATGTCGTCGAACGGCATCGCAAACATATCGTGCAGAACGAATGCGAGGCGTTCTGCGGGCGAAAGGCTGTCGAGCACGACGAGCAATGCCAAGCCTACGGAATCCGCCATGAGCGCTTGCTCTTCGGGGCTCTCGTCGCGGCTGATGACGAAATCCGGAATGTTGAGCTCGAGCGATTCTTCGCGCTTGGCCTGACGCGCGCGCAGCATGTCCACGCAAATGCGCGACACCACCGTCGTCAGCCAACCGCCGATATTTTCGATGCCGTCACTGGGCTGCCGGCTGAGCCGCAGCCACGCTTCCTGCACCGCATCCTCGGCATCGTCGAGCGACCCGAGCATCCGGTACGCCACGCCTCGCAAGTGCGGCCGGTTCTCTTCGAACCGATCCGCGAGCCAATCCGTCATGGTCCTCCTATGTCATCCTGAGCGTAGCGCCCGAAGGGCGCGAAGTCGAAGGGCAGGCGACTCAAACCTCTGACGAGAGGCGTTGAGCGAATGTGACGGAAGCCAGGGCTTGCCTGCATATGACTATCCGGATTTTTGGCATCATCTGCCTGCTGCTGGTGACGGCCTGCTCTCCGCACAAATCGCCGCCACCCGCGGTCGCGCCCAGCGCAGTTGCTGCGCAGTTCAAGACGTTGACGTTTCGTACCATACCCGACATCTCGCAAAATACGATGTCGAAGGTCGTGGCGATCACGAAGCAGCGTTTGAATCTCGCCAAGATACGCGCCCTCGTGAAATCGGGCTCGAACGGCTATATCCAGGTGACGATACGGTCGACGTCTCCGACACCGTACGTTTCGAAAATGCTTACATCACCGGGAAACGTGAGCTTCAGAATCTATCCACGTGGAGCACGTTACGAATCCCGACGACCGATAAGCAGCGCGCACGTCGACAAGGACCCTGCTGATCGGACGGTATTAGTCTTTACGCTCGCAGATCCGAAGGCGTTTAGTGCGTTCACAAGCGAGCACCTAAACCAGGTGCTCGGAACCTATATCGATGGTCGTCTCATCGAGACGGCAACCTTGGAATCGCCGATAGACGACAGCGGCGAGCTTTTCAGCAAAGCCCTCGATCCGGGAGAGCTGCAGTTCCTAGCAGCCATAATGGGCTCGGAACCGTTGCCTGCCCGGCTTCGATTCGTGTCATCGAGCCCACTAACGGTAAGCTAGTGATGAGTTTTGATCCGTTTACGCCCTATATTGACAGATATCGATGCTGCTAGTAATATCGAAGAATGTCGATGCAGCGATGCTGTCAGCCTGCACGGGTAGCCGGCGAGGCTTTCGAGAGCGAGAGTCGGCTCTTCAAAGCCGTCGCGGACCCATATCGTCTCCGAATGCTCGCCACACTCGCGCGCGCATCGGCGGAAGTCTGCGTTTGCGACTTCACCGACGCGCTGCCCCTTAATCAGCCGACCGTATCGCATCATCTGCGGATCCTGCGTGAAGCCGGGCTCGTCACGTGCGAGCGTCGCGGCACGTGGGTGTACTACGAGCTCGCACCCGACGCGCTCGCCCGTGTCAACGCCGCCGTCGGCAACGTCTTCGAACAGAAAGTGCTCGCATGAAAACGCACCTCAACCTCGCCACCAAGGATCTCAATAAAAGCGTCGCGTTCTACTCAGCGCTGCTTGGCGCCGAGCCGGCGAAAGTACTCGCCGACTACGCGCTGTTTATTACTGACGATCCGGGCCTCGAGCTTGCGTTAGATGTGCGCACGCACGTGCAAACCGGAACGGACTCGCACTATGGCGTCTACGTGGAGTCTGCAGACGACGTCGACACTGCCATCGGGCGGTTAGAAGCAGCCGGGCTCGTGTCGTCGATCGAGCGCGAAGAAACGTGCTGCTACGCCAATCAAACCAAAGTGTGGGCAACCGATCCTGAAGGCCGACGCTGGGAGGTCTATACCGTGCACGAAGAGACCAGCGACCGCGACAACGCCGAAACGACGTGCTGCTCTAGCGATGCCGCCGAACGTGAATGTCGCGCGTGACGCTCGCTCGACGCGCGACCGCCGAAGCCGTCGGTAGCGCGCTGCTGCTCGCGGGCGTCGTCGGCTCGGGGATCATGGCCGAGCGACTCGCCGGTGGGAACGTCGCGCTGGCGCTGCTCGCCAACGCGCTTGCGACCGGCGGCGTACTGGTAGCCATCATCCTCGCGTTTGGGCCGATCAGCGGCGCACACTTCAATCCCGCAGTTACGCTGGTCGATGCCGCCAACGGCGGACTGCCGTGGCGCGACGTGCCCGCGTATCTCGCGGCGCAGACCGGTGGCGCCGTCGCCGGCGTGGTCGTTGCCAACGTCATGTTCGGGGAGCCCGCGGTCTTTTTCTCGCACCACGCTCGGAACGGCGCTCCGGTCTTGCTCGCCGAGTTCGTTGCGACGTTTGGGTTGCTCGCGGTGATTTGGGGTTGTACGCGACATCAATCGCACCTCACTGCATTCGCCGTCGCAGCTTATATCGTCGGCGCCTACTGGTTCACCGCCTCGACCTCGTTTGCCAACCCGGCCGTTACGATCGCGCGTTCGCTCAGCAACACGTTCGCCGGCATCGCCCCGCGCGACGTCCCGGCATTTATCGTTGCCGAACTCCTTGGCGCGTTTGCCGCAACGGCACTCTTTGCTTCGCCGCGTGAGTCGATGGAAGGAGTCGTCGCTACCATGAAACGTTCCGTTCTCTTTGTTTGCATTCACAACTCGGCGCGAAGCCAAATGGCCGAGGCATTGCTCAACGCGCGTTGCGCCGGTGAGTTCGTCGCCGAAAGCGCCGGACTCGAGCCGGGCCGGCTCAATCCGCTCGCGGTTTCCGCGATGCGCGAAATCGGCATCGACATCTCGGGCAACCAGACGAAGAGCGCTTTCGACGTGTTTAGAAGCGGTAAGCAGTACGCGTACGTGATTACGGTCTGCGATGAGACGAGCGCCGAACGATGCCCGGTCTTCCCCGGCGGCGCGCGCCGGCTGCATTGGAGCTTCGCAGACCCCGGTGCGACTGAGGGCACCTGGGACGAACGGTTAGCGCAAACGCGTGAGATTCGCGATACAATCGGGGCGCGTGTCGACGCCTGGTGCTCCGAGATGTGCGAGCCGGCCGGAACCACTTAGGCGCTCGGTTCCAAGACCCATCTAAGGACAGCGCAGACATTCCGCGCTACACTTGTGGTATGACGGCCATTGCACTCGCGCTCGTGGTGCTGACGTACGCCTACGCGGTGACACCGACTTCCTCGTACGCGAAGCCGGTCACCAATTTTAGCGGCACTGGAACCGGTACCATGACGGTCACCATCTTCGGCCGTGCGCCCGACGGCGGCTTCAACATTCAGGCACAGGACCTATGGTGGAATGCCGTTCGTCCGCGACCCATGGTGCAGTGCGAGGTCTATCGCGACGGCAGCATCATCTGCGGACGCGATGACGTTCTTTCAACCGCCCAGCTCGCACTGCTCCCGCTGCTGGAGCAAATCTTCGATCCGGGAACGATTCGTACGGCGCATTACAGCATTCCCGAGGCCGTCCCCAACAACGCCGTCGCCGCTCTGTTCGACACCATCTCACCCGTTCCGAACAGCGGCGGCTCGCCCAACGACAGCGGCTATACCGGGTACGCCGTGTGCATCGTCGATACGACCGTCGTCTACACGACGCCGCGTGCGCACGACGCAGCAACGCTGACGATCGACGCCGACGGTAACTCCATTATCCCATGTCGCGCGACGCGTACGCTCCACGATCGAACGACCATTACCTACGATCCGGCGAGACAGCTCCCGGTGTTCGTCCACAGCGTTCAGACCGGCACGTCGGCAAGCGTCTTCGGATCGATCTCCGTCGACCTGAAGTTGCTTTCCGCTAAATAAAGACGAAGGTTGCTTGCATTCAGGAGTAAAAACGGCTACATAATGCCCGTCACTCCCGGTGCGGACCGCCTGAACCTCGAGGCGGCCGACGCGTACTGCCGATTCCTCACCGGCCGTCACTACGAAAACTTCAGCGTCGCCTCGTCCTTCGTCGACGCCGAAAAGCGTCGCGACCTCGCTCGCATCTACGCCTTTTGCCGTTCGACCGATGACCTCGGCGACGAGAGTCCGACCGAGACCATCGCGCTGCAGCGCCTGGCGCGCTGGAAGGACGAGACGGCAGCGATGCTGCAAGGGGCACCGCCCAACCATCCGGTGCTCCTCGCGCTCCAGCAGACGATCGGGCATCGCCGCATGCCGGCCCAACCGTTCCTCGACCTCATCGAGGCCAACGTCATGGATCAAACCGTCAAGTCGTATGCGACCTGGCCCGAGCTCATTCATTATTGTACGCTCTCCGCTGCGCCGGTCGGCCGTATGGTGCTGCGGGTGTTCGGCCTGGAAGGCGCCGAGCTCGAGCAGCTCTCCGACGACGTTTGCATCGGTCTCCAGCTCGCCAATCACGCCCAAGACGTCAGCCGCGACGCCCAAGTGGGCCGCTGCTATTTGGTCGACACCGATCTGACTCAGGGCGGCAACGACGGCGCCGTCCGCGCCATGGTGGAGCGGGCTCGGGCATTGCTGGCTTCCGGTAAGGCCCTCGAAAAGCACGCCCCTCTGGCCCTGCGCCTTCAACTGGCGCTCTACCGTCTGGGAGGGCTGGCGATCTGCCGCTCGATCGAAGCGGTTGGGTATAAAACCGAAAGCCACCGGCCCCACGTATCGACGGCGACGAAGGTATCGCTGGTACTGCGTGCCGCATTAGAGGGGCTTGCTTAAATGATCAATATTCAGAGAGCCCTACGCGGCATCACGCCGCCCGAGACCGACCAGCATCGCGCCGAACGCTTCAATAAGGAAATGGCCAAGCGTGAGGCCGGTAATTTCTATTGGGGCTTCATCTCGCTGGGCTACCACGAGCGCATGGCGATCTACGCGCTCTACAACTTCGCGCGCCAGGTCGACGACGAAGCCGACAGCCTGGGCGCCAATACGGCCGACCTCCCGGCGCGCCTGGCCGTGCACCGCGAACGCATCCACCGCGCCGCGCGCGGCGACTACGGGGACGATCCGATCTTGCGAGTGCTCGCCGAAGCGATCGAGCGCTACGAAATTCCCACGCGCGAGCTCGAGATGCTCGTCGACGGCTGCGAGATGGATTTCACGCATTCGAGCTACCGCACGTACGAGGATCTCAAAGCCTACTGCAATCTCGTCGCATCGGTCGTTGGGAGAATGTGCGTGCGCATCTTCGGATTCAGCGATCCGATCGCGCTCGAGCGCGCCGACGATCTCGGCATGGCGCTGCAACTAACCAATATTTTGCGCGACGTGCGCGAAGACGCCGTCGACATGAAGCGCGTGTACCTGCCGCAAGAAGATCTGGAACGCTTCGAGATTCCGATCGAAGCGCTCTCCACCGGCGAGATCGTCCCGGGCTGGAATGATTTCGTACAGCAGCACGTCGATCGCGCGCGCAAATACTACGAAACCGGCCTGCAAGTGCTCAAGTATATTCCGCGCCGCCCCTCCGCGTGCGTCGGAACGATGGCCGGCATCTACGAAGAGCTGCTCAAGAAGATCGAGCGCGAACCGGCACTCCCCCTGCGCGAGCGCGCCGCGCTCTCGAAAACCGAAAAGCTCCGCGTGGTAGTGAAGTCCTGGCTTAGCAGCGGATAGTGCGCGTTGCCGTTATCGGAGCCGGGCTCGCGGGGCTCGCAGCAGGAGTAGAACTTAAAGAGCTCGGCCATCACGTCGAGCTCTTCGAACGCAGCCGGCTCCTCGGCGGGCGCGCGACGTCGTTCGAAATCGACGGCATCGAGGTCGATAACGGCCAGCACGTCTTTTTATTTTGCTGCAAAGCGTTTCTCGGTTTCACCGAACGCGTCGGCTTCGAGAACGAGCTGTACATTCAAAAGAAGTTCGACGCGCTGGTGCTCTCGCGCGACGGCAAGCGCGGCCGTCTCGCCGCGTCGCCGCTACCGCCGCCGCTTCACCTGATGCCGTCGTTCATGAGCTACCCGCATCTCTCGTTTAATGGGAAGCTCTTGATAGCTCGGGCTATATTGGAGGCGCAGCTGAGTAAGCGCGCCGGCCGCGGCACGTTTGAGCAATGGCTGCAGCAGCTAGGCCAAACACCCGAAACGCGCCGCGCATTTTGGGATCCGTTCTTTATTCCGGCGCTGAACGCACCGTTCGATCAAATCGGCGTCGACGATGCGCTGTTCACGTTACGCACCGCGTTCCTGGGCAACGTGATGAACGCGCGCTTCGGCTACGCGAAAGTGCCGCTCGCCCACCTCGCCGCGAAAGCTGCAGAACGCCTTGACGCCGTCCACTTACAAACCGGCATCACTGCATTAGAGATGCAGCCTGATAACGGTGTCATCCTGAGCGTAGCGCCCGCAGGGCGCGAAGTCGAAGGGCAGGCGCCTCTGACGTTCGACGCCGTCGTCATCGCAACCGCACCAAAAACCACTGCAAAACTCTTGGGCGACGCCGCAAAGTACGGTGTCGAAAACCTCGACGCGTACGTCGCGTACCCGATTCTCGACGTCCACCTCTGGCACGACGGCGGTAGCATCGGCTTCGATTTTGCAGCCGCTTTAGAATCGCCGCTGCAGTGGATCTTCGAGAAAGGTCCCGGATATTTGAGCTGCAGCTTCAGCGCCGCCGGCGACTTGATGTCCATGCCGACTGCCGATCTCGAAGCGCTCGCTTGGCTTGAGGTGCAAACATTCGTCCCGCAGCTGCAAAGCGCGAGGCTCGTTCGCAGCGCGGTCACACGTAATCCCGAAGCGACTTGGGTTCCTAAAATAGGCCGTTCGCGCACGCAATCGCAAACCAACCGCCCGAACGCCGCCATCGCCGGATCGTGGACCGACACGGGATGGCCCGACACGATGGAATCCGCCGTTCGCAGCGGCGTTGCCGCCGCGAGGCTGGTTGCTCCCTAAAAGGTAGCGCTCGTTCGCTCGTACAATCCTACGTTAATGATGGGGGCTTGTATGAACTCCGTTGGTTTGCGTTATCGAATCGCTGCGTTGCTTTGTATCGTCGCATTATTGTGCGGCTGCGCCAGTGCCCCAAGCGCACCGGGGTTGCCGAGCCCCGTCGCGACGGCGCCCACGACCGGCAGTGCGCCGAGCGCGAGACACAGGGTCAAGCTTACGATTCGCATCCGCATTCCGAAGCATCACCACCACGCGCGTAGATCGCATTATATTTCGGCCGCGACCAAGGGCATGACGCTGGCTTTTTCGGGAACCTCGACGCTCACGCAAGCCGTCGCGCTCACGCCCGGCGATCCACGCTGCACGGGTTCACCGTTGGAATGCAGAATCGTCATCGACCTGGTTGCCGGGGCCTATACGGTCTCGCTGAACGCCTACGATCTAGCGCCGGTGAGCGGCGCAATTCCCACGAGCGCGAAGCTGCTTTCTAAAGCCGCAAACGTTCCGTTTACCGCGGCGGTCGGAAAGGCCAACGTGTTGGGCGTCACGCTCGACGGCGTTCCGAAGTCTCTGTCGGTCAGCGGTCTTCCTGGTGCAACCGCTGGTACGGCAATCAGCACGCCACAGAAGTTCACCGTCACCGCAAAAGATGCCGACGGTAACGTCATCGTCGGCACCTACACGACGCTGGTCATGGTTTCCGACAGCGACACGTCGGGCGCGACCACGCTTTCGTCGACGCCCGTTACCGGCGACCCGGCCGGTACGTTAGCGAGCTCAAAAGACGCGGTGTCTATCGCGTACACCGGCATTGCGATGAACGCCGTAACGATTGCGGCGACTGCGACGGGAGCGACGAGCGGCCACGCCACGTTCGCGCCGGCGCTCAGTCCGATCGGTCCCGCGTCGGCGGCCAACGGCGTCGTCGTGAATACGAATGCTGAGTTCAATCCGACGTCGTTTACCGTATCGGAACCCGGCTGGACGAACTCGCCCTACAATCAGAGCCTTACCGTGACGCCCTCGGGATGCGACAGCATCGCGACCATCAACCCGACCGGATACACCAACTCGCAGTTTATCGCAGAGCTCGTCGCGGGCGCGACGACCAGTGGTTCGTGCACGGTGACGTTCAGCGATCCGTTTGGGCAACAGCTCGTCGTACCGATCGGCTACCAGTCGTTTACGTATAACGGCAGCGCGCAAACGTTCGTGGTTCCGGCGGCCATCGCACAACTGACCGTGTTTGCCGCTGGTGCAGCCGGCGGCAACGCCAGCCCAAGCGAACCGGGCGCGACAGGTGGCACGGGCGGCTCGATCGAGGCAACCGTTCCGGTGACGGCCGGCGAGTCGCTCCAAGTGGACGTCGGCGGAGTGGGCGGCCCGGGAACCACGACGACCGCCGGAGGCGGAGGCTTCAACGGTGGCGCGGCCGGTACGTACATCACCTACCCGACCACCTACGGTGCAGCCGGCGGAGGCGGCGGAGCGTCCGACGTTCGCGAGGGGGGCACGACGATCACCCCGACCGATTACCGCATCCTTATTGCGGGCGGCGGCGGCGGGTCGGGCGGTGAGTACGGAAACGGCGGCTCGGGCGGCGGCGCCACCGGGGGAGCCGGTGGGTGCGGCGGTAACTACTGCACGGGCGGCGACGGCGGAGGGGGCGGAACCCCCAGCGGCGGCGGAAGCGGCGGCACGAGCGGCGGCGGAACGAACGGTACGCTCGGCGTCGGCGGGCTGGCTTCGACAAGCAGCGGCGCCGGCGGAGGCGGGGGCGGTTATTACGGCGGCGGCAGCGGAAGCGGCCTCGGCAGCGTATATTTTGCCGGCGGCGGTGGCGGGGGATCGTCGTTTGTTGAAGCGACGGGGACGATCGTCGTGAACACTCAGGGCGGCCGGGCCGGCAACGGGTACGTGCTCGTCACGTACTAAAGCTCGCGCCTGCGGTTGACACGCATGGCATAATTCACCGGATGACCGCGACCCAAGCAAGCCTCGATCGCGCCACCGATTGGCTTCTGAAGAATCAGGACGCCGAAGGCTGGTGGTCGGGCGAACTCGAGACCAACGTGACCATGACGGCCGAGCACGTGCTGCTCTGCCGCTTCTTGGGCGTTCCCCTCGACGACGTCCGCGACGGCGCCATCAAACAGATTCTCTACACGCAGCGCAGTGACGGCAGCTGGGCTCTCTACGTCGACGGCCCCGCCGACTTGAGCACGACCATCGAAGCCTACGTCGCGCTCAAAGTGCTCGGTGTCGATCCGCAGCGCGACGAAATGCGCAACGCCCTCAAGGTGATTCACCGCGCCGGCGGCGTCGCCAACGCGCGCGTCTTCACGAAGATCTGGCTCGCGCTCTTCGGCGTCTATCCGTGGAAAGGCGTGCCGTCGCTGCCGCCAGAGCTCGTGTACTTTCCGAAGTGGCTGCCGTTTAATCTCTACGACTTTGCGTGCTGGGCGCGCGGCACCGTCGCACCGCTCACGATCGTCGTGAGCAAACGTCCGGTGCGGCCGCTCGGCGTCGACGTGAGCGAGATCGTGCTGCCCGGCACCGAAGCCGAGATGCACAACGTGCGCGGTACCGGCTGGCTGATGTGGGTTGAGAAGCTGCAGAAACTCTACGAGAAGCTGCCGTTGCAGCCGTTCCGCACGCACGCGCAGCACGAAGTCATCGATTGGGTCATCGAGCGCCAAGAACTCGACGGGAGTTGGGGCGGCATTCAACCACCGTGGGTGTACTCGCTGATCGCGCTCGACCTCATGGGCTACAAGCTCGATCACCCGGTCGTGCAAAAGGGCCTCGAAGGCATGAAGCGCTTCTCGATTCACGACGATCGCGGCTGGCAGTTCCAAGCGTGCATGTCGCCGGTGTGGGACACCGCATGGGCAGTGCGTGCACTTGCGTGGGCCGGCTTCGACAAAACGCATCCGGCGATGCAACGCGCGATCCAGTGGATGCTCAAAGAGCAGATTCCCGACAACGCGCCCGGCGACTGGCGCGAAAAGTGCGCGCTCAAAGACGGCAACGGCTGGGCGTTCGAGTTCGACAACGACGCGTATCCCGACATCGACGACACCACCATTGTCGTGCTGGCGCTGCTCGAAGGTGGCCATCGAAACGACGTCAACGACGCCATCGAACGTGCGACGCGCTGGACGCTTGCGATGCGCAGCAAGAACGGCGCGTGGGCGGCGTTCGACCGCGACAACACGCGCGAACTGCTCTACCGCATGCCGTTTAGCGATTTCGGCGCGATGATCGATCCGCCGACCGAAGACGTTACGGCGCACGTGCTCGAAATGATGGCGGCGCTGGGCTACGATCGCACCGATCCGTCCGTCGCGCGCGGCCTCGCATATTTAAAGGGAACGCAGAAGCCGTGGGGCTCGTGGTACGGCCGCTGGGGCGTCAACCACATTTACGGCACGTGGTGCGTCATCAGCGCGCTGCAGCATTTCGCTGAAGAAGCCGGTGTCACGGGAATGATCGAGCGCGGCGCGCAATGGCTCCTGACGGTGCAGAACCCCGACGGCGGCTGGGGCGAAACGTGCCACAGCTACGTCGACGAGTCGTTCGCGGGCGTGGGGAAAAGCACGGCGTCGCAGACGGCGTGGGCCGTCAACGCATTGCAGATTGCCGGCCACGGTCAGCACGCGGCAACCCAGCGTGGCCTCGAGTGGTTATGCGGCCGTCAGCGAGCGGACGGTACGTGGGATGAGCCCGAGTGCACGGGCACGGGGTTCCCACGAGACTTTTACATTAACTACCACCTGTATCGGCACGTCTTCCCGGTCATGGCCCTGGCCGCCGACGTCACCCGAACCGGAAAAACCAACTCCAAAGAGGAAACCCTGAGCGTATGAGCATGCCCTGGCAACAAAAATTCGCCGTCGCCAAGTACATCGCCGGCAAGAGCCTGAGAGGCGAGAAGAAGTATCCGCTCGTCCTCGAGCTCGAGCCGCTCCTGCAATGTAACCTGGCCTGTGCCGGGTGCGGCAAAATCGACCATCCCGACGACATCCTACGCAAGCGCCTGAGCGTCGAGGAATGCATCGCTGCGGTCGAAGAGTGCGGCGCTCCGATGGTGTCGATCGCCGGCGGCGAGCCGCTGGTCCACAACGAGATGCCCCAGATCGTAGACGAGCTGGTCAAACGTAAGAAGTGGGTGTTCCTGTGCACCAACGCGCTGCTGCTGGAGAAGAAGATCGATCTCTTCAAACCCAGCGTGCATTTCGCGTGGATGATCCATCTCGACGGCATGAAAGATCGCCACGACCAGTCCGTCTGTCGCGATGGTGTGTTCGAAAAAGCGATCAGCGCCATCAAGGTCGCTAAGGAGAAGGGCTTCCGCGTCTTCACCAACACGACGTTCTTCACGCAAGACGACGCCAAGTCGATCCGCGAAGTGCTCGACTACCTCAATGACGACCTCAAAGTCGACATGATGCAGATCTCGCCGGCCTACGCCTACGAGAAAGCACCCGACCAGGAGCACTTCCTGGGCGTCAAGCGCACGCGCGAGATCTTCAAGGAAGCGTTCGCCGGTGATAAGCGCAAGAAGTGGCGCCTCAACCACAGCCCGCTTTATCTCGACTTCCTCGAAGGCAAGACCGACTTCGAGTGTACGCCGTGGGGCATTCCGTGCTACACCGTATTCGGCTGGCAGCGGCCCTGTTACCTAATGAGCAAAGAAAGCTACGCAAAAACCTACAAAGAGCTGCTCGACGAAACCGATTGGTCGAAGTACGGCCGCGGCAAGCACGAATCGTGCGAAAACTGTATGGCGCACTGCGGCTACGAACCAACCGCCGTGTTGCAAACGACCGGCTCGATCAAGCAATCGATCAGAGCCGCCTTCGGCAACTAGTTTAAAGGCGCTGCGACCGGGAATAATGTTGGTGGAGAAGGTCGAGTCGCAAGACTCGATCTTTCCGCCTTTTTATGCCTCCGTTATCCTGAGCGTAGGCGGCGCTGTCATCCTGAGCGTAGGCGGCGTTGTCATCCTGAGCGTAGGCGCGTTAGCGCCGAAGTCGAAGGGCAGGCGTATGGACGCTTTGCTTCGCCTGGAGGTACTGACGTGCGCTACGCATTGCTCATCGCCGCTTTCGCTTTCGCTCTAACCGGCGCGGCGTATGCCGCTGCAATTCCGTCCCTCACGTCTTCTGAAAAGGCGTTCGTCGCTAAAGCGTCGGCGTCGCTCAACGCGGCGTATCCAACGACGTCAGCCGCGAAAACCGCCGGCTTCACGATGCTCTTCGATACGATCGGTGACGACAACACCTACAATTGGACGAACATGAGCTTCGCCGGCGTTACGCCGGATCACCCGAACTTCTTATGGTACGATCGGCACGGCAATCTCGCCGGCGTCGATTGGGAGTTTCCGACGACCGGAAGCGCGCCGGCGCCGAAGCTCGCGGCGTTTCCCGTCGCGCCCGCGCGCTGGGTCAAGATTCCCGAGCACGTCCACTACGCGTATACGCTCGACGGCAAAATGAAATACGGTGTGGCAAAGGCGACGCCGGCGCTGCGGACCGGAACGATCACGGCCGGCGAGCTGCGCGCGAATGGCGCCAGACTGCCCAAGGATGCCAAGCTCGACTGGGCGATGTATCATCCGGCCGTCTGGGATCTGGCGATGTGGACGGTTCCGAATCCGAAAGGCGCGTTTGCCGACAAAAATCCGAACGTCAAGTAGGAGCTACGTAGTTTAGAACCGTCACGGACGGGAATACTATTAGTGGACAGGTCGAGTCTCACGACTCGATCTTTCCACTTTTTCGTGACGCACGTTGTCCGTACCGTCGGTAAGCAGGCGCCCTTCTGCGTTTTAGCTTCCCCTCAACGCTTTCATCTGTTGACGCGTCATCGAGTTGACCGTCCACACCATCACGCCGCCGTAGCCGTTTGCGCGAACCCATTGCGACAGCGCACCGAGTTGCGCGATGCTCGCGTGCGGGTTGTCATCGATGTCGACGCCTAAGTTCAGTCGCGATTTATCGAAGATCGCCCCATATGCTGCAACATCGCTCTCGGCTTTCGCGACGTCGGCTTTTTCATACGACATGACGTTGACCCACGACAGCGCCGCGGCGACCTTGGGGTTCGTTAGAATCTCGTTGTCGCCGTAATCGGTGGGACGGTTCCATGCCGGATACGTGATCACCGCATCGGGCTTGCCTATCGAGTTGAAATACGCGCGTGTTGCGACGATCAAGGTGCTTAAGGTCTTCACGCGGCCGGCAGCCGAGCCGTGCTCGAGATCAAAATCCACTCCGTCGAACGGCAGCGTCGCCAGCACCGTGGCAAGGCTCGCTTCGTATCCCGCCACGTCCCCGTCAAACTTGAACGACGTTTTCGGACTCCATCCTCCCAGCGAGAGCGTCACCGCGACGCCGCGCGCATGCAGCGCCCGAATATCCGCCGCCGTCACGTAGCCCCGAGTCAAGTTTCCGTTCGTCATGACGATCGTGTGACCGCGCAGGAACCCGAACGCGATCGGAATCTCGGTCACGCCGGCCGGCGTCCGCACGAGATTGTTTCTCGACCAGCCGTCCCAATAACCGACGAGCCGGACCGACGCGCTCCTCGCGCTCGGCACAAACGCCTCGGGCAAGAGCGTCCGCGAAAACGGCCCACCGCATGCGTAAAGCGCGAAGATGACCAGGACCGCGGAAACCCGCAATCGTCCCATAGGCAATGAATCGGCAACTTGCATGGATTCCTGATGCAGCGCCGAAGCGACTCGACGATGCGCTTATCATCAGGCGTGCGCTTACGTCAATTGACGAGCATAGCGTGCGCGGTCACCTTGCTCGCCGGCTGTGGCGGCGGCAGTGCCAGTAACTCGCTGCCGTCGGCGACGAACGACGGCATCGCGCCGCGGACTCAGCACGCTCGGCACGTCAAACACGGGACGCTGACGATCAGTATTCGCGTGCCGCGTCGCCATCATCGCCGTCCCAAGTACATTTCCAGCGCAACCAAAGGCATGACCTTGCTGCTCTCCGGCCCCACGCCGCTTGCCGAAACGGTTGGGCTGACGCCATCGTCGCCGGGATGTTCGGGCACCGGCGATGCGACGAAGTGCACGGTAACCGTGACGCTGTCCGCCGGCAAATATACCGCGACCATCGATACCTACGACGCCGTTTCGTGCGCCGGGTCATCGTGCGTCATTCCGAGCGGTGCGCATCTGCTCTCGGAAGCCAAGGATGCGCCGTTTTCGGTCAAGAGCGGGAAGGCCAACAGCATCGACGTGACGCTGGGCGGCGTCGTGGCGTCTCTATCGGTCGGCTTTTTATATAGCGGCACGCTCGGCACGGCGTTCTCCGCCCAAGCGTTTCACGTGGTTGCCTACGATGCCGACGACGATCTCATCGTCGGAAGCTACGACAACCCGATAACCGTTGCGACGAGCGACACCAGCGGAGCGACGGCCGTTAGCACTAGCGGCAGCGACAGCCCGCCGGCGGGTACGCTTATCAGCTCGAGCGACACGCCGAAGCTAAGCTACACCGGAGCAGCGATTCTCTCCGCGACGATATCGGCGAGCGCTACCGGAGCACCCGGCGGGCAGGCCACCTTTGCACCGTCGCCCGCCATTACGTCGATCACGAAGTCGAGCGGACTCATCGGCACCGGCGTCAGCGAAACGCTCAACGGACACTTCCTGCCGGGCGCCACGACCGTCAACGTGAGCGGCACCGGGGTCACCGCGAATAACGTCGTCGCGACCGCATCAAAGATCACCGCAACATTCTTCATCGACGCGTCGGCAGACACCGGGCCGCGAAACGTTACGGCAAACACCTCGGCTGCAACCAGCGGGCAGCAGACGTTCACGATTTCCAGCACGGGCGCCAAGGTTGTGACCCTCAATACCGACAGCAATGCGGGCGCCGGCGGAAACAGCGGCGATCTGCGGTACGCGATGAGCAATGCGAACGCCGGCGACACGATCGTGTTCGACACGCAGTCGATGTGCGGTGCCGCGCAGTGCACGATCACGCTTGGCGGTCCGCTTCCGCCGATCGTACAGAACCAAACGATCGACGGTGGCACCTTCGGACGCGTCACGATCGACGGCGCGAGCGCGTATCGTGCATTTTTTGCCGACACCGGAACCATTACCATTGCCAACGTGCAGATTCAGAACGCGAACGCTCAAGGCGGTAATGGCGGGACGGGCGGCGGTGCCGGCGGAGGCGGAGCCGGTCTGGGCGCCGGTCTCTTCGTCAACAACGCGAGCGCAAACGTAACCGTTACTAACGACTATTTCTCGAGCGACGCCGCTCACGGCGGTAACGGTGGCAACTGCGGCGGTTCCGGCAGCAGCAGCGGCGGCGGCGGCCTCGGAGGCAGCGGTGGCGGAGGCTCGGCTCCCGATGGCGGCGGAGGCGGCGGCGGCGCCTTAGGCAGTGGCAGCGGCCAGGGTGATACAAACGCAGGCAGCGGCGGCGCCGGCGGTGGCGGCGGTGGCGGCGGCGATTCGAATATCGGGGACGGCGCGGGCGGCGCCGGTTACGGAACCAACGCCGCTGGGAGTGACGGAACCGGCAACGGCGGTGCCGGCGCGTTTGGCGGCGGTGGCGGTGGTGGCGGGAACGGCGGAAACGGCGCCGCCGGCGGTTTTGGCGGCGGTGGTGGCGCCGGCGCGAACGGCGGTCCCGGCGGCGGCGGAGGCGCAGGCTCGACTTCGGGCGGCGGCCTCGGCAGCGTCTCCGGCGGCGGCGGTGGTTCGCAAGGCGGTGGCGGCGGTGCGGCCGCTGGTCCCGCAATCTTCGTGAACGCCGGCACGCTCACCACGACGAACAGCGGCGCGAGTGGTTCAACCGCAACGGTGGGAAGCGGAGGAACGCTTTGCGGCCCTGGCGCGTCGGGCGGCACCGCCGACAGCACGCCGGTGTTTAACTTCGCGGGCACCGTGAACGCATCGGCAACAACTGGCCCGATCGCTAACGCGCTCAGCAGCTCCACTCCATCGCTGCGCGTTCGAAAGAAGCGTCAGGTACACGCCCGCTAAAGATACGGTCATGGCTGATCGCATCTTCATGACCGGCGCCTCCGGCTTCGTCGGATCGCACGTACTGCGCGCGTTGCTCGACGCCGGCTACCATGTACGCGCGATGGTGCGCGGCGGTACACTTCCACCGCAAGTCAACTGGATTGTGAAGAACGACGAACCGGGCCTCGAGCTCGTCGACGGCGACATGCTTGCGACCGGCAAGCTCGTGCGCGCGATCGACGGTTGCCGCTACGTCGTGCACACCGCTGCGCTGTACTCATTCGCTCCGCGCGATCGCGCGCACATCCACGCGGTGAACGTTGTCGGAACCGAAGGCCTTATGACCGCCGCGTACGTCGCCGGCGTCGAACGCGTCGTGCTGACGTCGAGCTCGGCTACGATCGGCCACGAACGCAACGGCAATCCCGCCGACGAAACGACCTACCCCGATCACGTCATCACGCTGAAGTCGCTGCGCGGCGATTATCACAACTCGAAGCTGGAACAAGAGCGCGCCGCTTTCGCCGGCCGCGTCCCCGTCGTCGCGGTGCTGCCGACCGCACCGGTTGGCCCCGGCGACTGGAAACCAACGCCGACCGGGAAGATGGTGCTCGACTTCATGCAGGGGAAGATCACGGCGAAAGCACCCGGTCACGGCGGTTTAAATCTTGTAGCCGTCGAGGACGTTGCGAAGATGCACGCCGCCGCACTCACGAAGGGCCGGTCCGGCGAACGCTACGTCATCGGCGGCGAGAATCTCAGTATGGACGAGATCTGGCAAATGCTATCAGAAGTCACCGGCAAACCGATGCCGACGTGGCGGGCACCATACGCGCTCGCGCTAACCGCGGCCTATGTCGACGAAGTGCGTTGCCGGCTCAATCCCGCCGCGACCCCCCTCGCACCGCTTGAGGGCGTCCGCATGTCGCGCGACCGGATGTACGCCGACGCATCGAAGGCGAAGCGCGAGCTCGGCTTTGAGCCCGCGCCGATCCGATCGACGCTCCCGCGCGCAGTTGAGTGGTATCGCAACTGATGCTGCGGCTTATGGTGACGGCTGTCATCGCGGCAGCGATCCTTGTTGCCGCGAACGTGCCGGCGTTTGCAACGAGGAACGACATCGTCGGAACGTGGCAGGGCGTTCTCATGGGTGAACCGCCGCCGGTTCACCGCGTGCTGAAAATCAGTCGCGATGCAGGCGGCACGTTGCGCGGTATCATGTACAGCCCCGATGAAACCGACGCTCCGATTCACCCGAGATCGATTAGGCTGGACGGATCGCAGTTGACGATTCAGATCGACATGAACTCCGACCCCTGGCTCGATTATCACCGCACCTACCGTGCGACGATGAGCGCCGATGGCCAGACGCTAACGGGTAGGTGGTATACGCCCGGACTTGCGCCGGGTCAGATGAACTTTCGGCGCGTGACCAACACCGCCGCGCTGTGGCGAATTCCATCGGTACCGATCCAACATTTTGTGACGGTGCAGCCCAACGTCAAGCTCGAAACGCTCGATTGGGGCGGCACCGGCCGTCCGGTGGTGCTCTTAGCTGGACTCGGAAACACCGCGCACGCCTTCTACAAGTTCGCGAACGACCTGAAAGCGAAATATCGGGTTTACGGCATCACGCGCCGCGGTTTTGGGGCATCGAGCAAGCCGGTGCCGACGGCCGGGAATTACTCCGTCGACCGGCTCGCCGACGACGTCATCGCCGTTATCGATGCGCTGAAGATCGACAAGCCGGTGCTCGTCGGACACTCGATCGCCGGCGAAGAGCTCAGCGATATCGGGAAACGATACCCGCAGAAAGTCGCCGCGCTCGTGTATCTTGAGGCCGGCTACGGCTACTCACTCTACGATCCAAAGCACGGCTTCTTATATTTGGACGCCATGGCCGTGCAACACGCGCTGGCAAATCTCGCGTTCGGGCCACCGCGGGAAAAGGCGCAACTCGACGATCTGCTCGGTATTCAATTGCCGCGGTTGCAGCGCGGCCTGCAATCGGAAAAGACGTTAGCGGACGCGCTGCCGGCCGATCTTCCCAAGGATCCCAACGAGGCAACGGAGCTAGCCGTGCTGCATGGGGAACAGATCTTCCAGCCGCCGATCGATCGTCCGATTCTGGCGATCTTCGCCCTACCGCACGACTTGTCGATCCTCTCGGGGGCGGATCCGAAGAAACGCGCCGCCGCAGCGGCCGCCTTCGACGCGGATACTGCCGCACAGGTCAGCTATTTCAAGCATGCCCTGCCGGCGGCGCGAGTCATCATTTTGCCGCACGCCAATCACTTCGTCTTTCTCTCGAACGAAGCCGATGTGTTACGTGCCGTCAACGCGTTTATCGGCGGCCTTCCGAACTCGCCGTAGTCGGCCTCCTCGCTACCGCCCGCGCGTGTCGCTACCCGAATCGTCGCATGTTAAAACAAGCGCGCGCTAACCCGGCGCTTTTAAACGAGCGAACGAAAAGTCGAAAAAGGGTACAACATTATTGCGATGTTACACCCGTTAAAAGCTGCATCCGCCGGCGCAACAGGATATCTTGCCCTCAATCTGCTTCTTCTAATCAGCGAACTGATTTGGCATCCGCTCTCGCGTTTGACGGCGTTTGACATCGCGTTGGTCCGTCATTTGGGCCAGTTAATCGGAAACTGACGCAGCGCGCTAGTGCGCAGGCACGAGCAGCGGTGCACCGGGTTTCGACACTTGGAAGATGACGAGATCGAGCGGCGTCGACCCATGGTTGACGATCCGCGTTACGGCGTTGGCCGGTTCTTCTATGGCCTGGCCCGCGCTTCGCGTCTGTGTCGGCGCGCCGCGAAACTCCCACGTGCCGCTGCCGCTCTCGACGTAGTTAAACGTAGGCGACGGATGCGTGTGCCAGATCGTCGTACCGCCCGGTACGATCGTGCCTTTGCGAATCTCGACGGCCGACGTTGGCGTCTTGGGCAGATCACCGGTCGTCACGTCTAAAACCGGCGGCAGCGGCTTGCTCACCGGCGTGAGAAGTGCCAGAGCCGCCGCCCCGGCGTAAACCACTCGTAGCATAGCGTCATCCCTCCCGCAATCAGTCTACCAGCTTGCTTGCGACTTTCGGGAAATTTGACGCGTCGTACAGAAAGATGTATATACATGGATATGTTCGATCCGGAATCCGTTCCTCAGCTGCCGTGCGTCGGAAGCAGTCTGCGCCGCGCCGCGCGGGCCGCGACACGCCTGTACGAGCGGGAGCTTCGCGGCTCGGGCCTGCGCTCGACGCAGTTCACGCTTCTGCAAGCGCTCGAGTTCGCGGGCGAGATCACGCAGGGGCAGCTCGGCTCGGTGCTCTCGATCGACAGCACGACGCTCACGCGCTCGCTGCAAGCGCTCGTCAACGAGGGCTGGGTGAAGGAGACGCGCGGCGACGATCGCCGGGAACGCTACTTAGCCCTGACGCCGTCGGGGCGCCGCAAGCTCGAAGATACGTCGCCGGCGTGGCGGCGCGCGCAGACCCGCTTGAAAAAGGCGCTCGGGCGAAGCTGGGACGAGCTCGACGCGGACCTTCGCCGGATCACCGCGTTGGAACGCTAACGTTTTTTTGCCCTAATAGATGTAGATACATACAGTGGAAAGCGAGATCGTCATGGAGATGCTTCGGACCTTAACTCTCGGCGTAACGGCCGGAACGCTGTTCGGCGCACTACTCGCGACGCTGCCGATCAAACTCGGTTCGCGCCTGATTCTCGGCGCCGTCATTGGCGGCTGGATTACAATAGTCGTCGCCCTCGCCGGCGCGGGCGTGGTGAACAAGGAACCGTTTGCGCTGCCCGTCCTGTTCGCGCTACCGCTGCTTGCGGCCAGTATCGGTGCGACGATTCCGGCGTTTCGCTCGGCAGTACTGGCGATTCCGATGCCGCTCATCGTCGCGCTCAACGGCATGCGCGTGCTTGGTGTCTTCATGCTGCTCGACGGCATTGCGTGCCGGATGAACGGGCCTTTCCCTTATGCGGCCGGCATCGGCGACATCATCACCGGCGTCTTCGCACTTCCCGTCGCACGCTTAGCGGCGAAGAATCCTCGTGACGTCCGCGTCTGGGAGTGGAACGTCTTCGGCGCGATCGATCTCGTCGTCGCCGTGACCTTGGGCGTGATGTCCTCGAACGGCTCGCCGATTCAGTTCATTCACGCCGGGGTCGGGTCGTCGGCAATGACGACGTTGCCCTGGGCGCTCATTCCGCTGGTGCTCGTGCCGGCATACCTGATCGGCCACGCGATCGTCTTCGCGCAATTGCGCTCGGCGGCACCGGACTACGTCCGATACGTAAACTATGCAGAAAACCAATACTAACGAACTTGCCGAGGGCGGCTGGTCGTCGCCCAAGGGCACGTTTGCATGTTCTTCGATCGAAATCTCCGGAGCGCTCGGGCGAAAAGCGGACTCGACCGATCTCCTCGAGCGCCATCCGTTCGACGTGTCGATCGTGCGCGTACCGCGCGGTCGCAAGAACTGGCCCTATCACGCGCACAGCGGGCAGTGGGAGTTCTACCACGTCATGTCGGGAACGGGGAAAGTCCGCCACGCGGATGGTACGGACGACATTCAGCCCGGCGCTGCGTTCATCTTCGCGCCCAACGAGCCGCACCAGATCATCAACGACGGCTCGGAGGATCTCGTCATGTACCTCATCGCCGACAACC
Organism: Candidatus Baltobacteraceae bacterium; assembly: GCA_036488875.1. Lineage (NCBI taxonomy): Bacteria > Bacillati > Vulcanimicrobiota > Vulcanimicrobiia > Vulcanimicrobiales > Vulcanimicrobiaceae > Vulcanimicrobiaceae bacterium. The sequence goes on from DASXGW010000003.1 coordinate 37,924, forward strand.
CGATCGGCAGCTCGACGTACTATCCCGACAGCGAGAAATACGCGGTGCGTCATCCCGACCGGCGCATCGTACGCTCGGAAAGCCTTGACTATCTCGACGGCGAGGAGTAGCGCTGAAACCCTAGCTGCTGCAGGAGCGTAGCATTAACGTGATACTCACTGCAGCCGCCCTCCTCGGCGTCGTCTACGTTGGAACGCAGCACGAGCTGCCCGATCCGCCGTTCCCGCAATATCTCGATACGCGGACGGGCGCCACCGGTGCGTTGAAATCGCCCCAGCCGATGCAGCCCTGTAAAGTGGAAGAAGAGCGCCGGGTCGTCCGCTACGACGGCGTTCTCGGCGTCTCGTTGTATTACGCCGGCAATGCGCCTCGCACGACCGTCATCCTCATTCATGGCGCCGATGCGGAGACGCGACAGATGGGCTGGATCGTACCGTACTTCGCGTGCAACGGCGTCAACGTTATCAGCTACGATCAGCGCGGTACCGGTGAATCGACGGGAAACTGGTTGGCAAACGGGCCGCCCGACCGGGCGCGCGACGTCGACGCGATCTACGACGCGTTCCGCGGGGACGCACACGTCGATCCCCGGCGCATTGGCGTCTGGGGTTTCAGCAACGGCGGCTGGACCGCGCCGATTGTGGCCGTCGATCGCCCGTTGGCATTTATGATTCTGCAGAGTGCCGCCGCCGAGAGCGTCGAGGAAAACACGTTGTACGAAGTGCGGCAAGCGATGGTCTCCGCAGGGCATAACGACGCCGACATCGCTCGAGCGATCGCGACGTGGCAAGCCGTTATCGGCGCGGTCGACGGACACGTTGCGGTCTCAACCGCCAAGAAGCTCTACGCGCAAGCCAAGCAAAAGACGTGGTTCAACGACTCGCTGCTGCCGATATTTCCGATTCAAACCGGCTTTACCGAGCCCGCGCTCAGCGGGTGGCGCCGCTATGTGACCTACGACCCGGCAGCAACGCTCGTGAAGGTGCAAACGCCGACGCTCGCACTCTACGGCAGGCGCGACACGAAAGTCGACACGCGGCACGACGTTCCGATCCTTGTCGCCGACTTCCGCACGGCCGGAATGCGCGATCTGACGGTGCATTGGTTCGCCGATGCCGGACACGCGATGAAGGTGACTGCGAACGGCTTCGACAACGCGCGGCCCGTGCGCTATACCCGCGGCTATCCCGAGGTCATGCTCGACTGGCTGGTAAAACGCAACCTCGTCGATGAAAAACGTTAAGATCGAGGCCGGCCCGTTCGTCTTCACGGCCCGGCTCGAAATCGAGAAGGCACCGCTGACGTGCGGCTTCTTTGAATCCCTGTTGCCGTTTGCGCGGAAGCTCGTTCATTGCCGTTGGAGCGGCGAGGGTTGTTGGGTACCTCTGGGCGATCTGCCGTCGAACCTGCTCGTCGAAAACGCGACGAGCTATCCGGCCCCGGGACAGCTGATGTTCTACCCCGGCGGATTGAGCGAAGCGGAGTTACTTCTGGCCTACGGAGCCGTGCACTTTGCTAGCAAAATGGGACAGCTGGCGGGGAATCACTTCATGACGGTGACAAGCGGAACGAACCACCTCGCCGAGCTTGGAAGGCTGACGTTGTGGGAGGGCGCTCAGGATCTACTCATCTCAAGCTCGAGCGACCGGGCCCTCGAATAGATTCGCACGCCCTGATGGGAAAACGAAGCGAGGATGCCACCTTCCGAAGATGACCGAGAGCGGTTCGAAGCGCTCAAGGACGCGATGGCGGACACGTATGCGACCGGTCCGACGCATGCTCGTCGCCAAAAGTCGCCGCAAGCAAAGCGGGCGTTCTACGTTGCGATCGCCGGCTGCGCGCTCGTTATTCTTGCTTTTGCGGGAGCGATGATCGCGCAGTGGCGATCGGCAACGCAGATTAAAACGGAGACGCAGCAGCCGCAGGCCTTGCCGTCGGCCTTTGCGGTGGTGACGCTGCCGCCGTACAAAGCACCGAAGCACACGCCGCCGCCGAACACGCCGCCGCCGCGAACACCGCCTCCACCGACGCCGAAGCCGACCAAACACCCGACCGCGACGCCATCGCCCGAACCGACCGCGACGCCGTCGCCTGCTGCGACCGCCTCTGCGACCAGCGCGCCGACCGCAAGCGCGTCGCCGTCGCCGGTTCCGTCCGCAGTCGCCGTCATTCACAACGCGTTTTTGCTCGTGACGAGCAACAAGCAGTTAAAAGTCGGCGTAAAAGGCAGTTGCGGCGGTCTCGACCGAACGGTCGAAGTGCGCGGTTATCCGAAGGGGTGCACGGTCTTTGATGCCGATAGCACCGGTCCGCTAGCCAACGGCCGCGGCACCGTGCTCGTCGTACCCGTAAGTACGACCGAAGACGTCGGCGACGTCAAGTACGGCTTGCTCTACGTCCGCACCGGCGATGTGGAGGAGCCGCGCTTCGTTGGGCTCATCCGCGGTCAGGGGTCCGGTCGCGTGACCGTGCGCTTGCAGCACGGCCGTATCATGATGCAGACCGGCGACAGCGTAGCGTATTTTACGTTTAACGGGCGGCGCATCGTGCGCGCACCGGAGTAAGCCGGGACCTTCGTACCGAGGAAAAAGGTCGTCCTCTCGTACAAAGCTGGGAACGCTCGACTGCTTTCCTAGGAAGGTCTCCATGTTTCTTCTCGCCGCGGCACTTTCTACAGTGCTTGCCAACGGCATGCGCGTCGTTGTGCTTCCCAACAAGCTCGCTCCCGTCGCGACCGTCGTCATGGAATATGGCGTCGGCTCCAACGACGACACGATTCCGGGCTTGGCGCACGCCACCGAGCACATGATGTATCGCGGAACGTCCGGCGTTTCGGCGGCGCAGTTTGCCGAGATCGCCGATCGCGTGGGCGCGCAGTACAACGCGGCGACCGAGAACGAGTTCACCTATTATTATTTCACGCTGCCGTCATCGTACGTCGGCGTTGCGTTGCATCTCGAAGCCGACCGCATGACCGGCGCGTCGATGCGCGAGTCGGAATGGACCACCGAGCGCAAGGCGATCGAGCAAGAAGTGCGCGCTCACGAGAGTCTTCCGGGCTATGCGATCGGTCGAAAGCTCCGCACGCTCTTTTACGGCGATAGCCCCATCGCGCAAGACACGGTCGGTAGCGTCGACTCGTTCGAAAAGATGACGGCCGGCGACATCCTGCAGTTCTATCGCGCGTGGTATCATCCCAATAACGCCACGCTCATCGTCGCGGGCGACGTCGATCCCGACGCCGTCGTGGCGCAAGTCCGCGGCCAGTTCGACGCGATCCCAAGCGTCACGCTCCCCGCGCGAACGCCGTTTACGCTCGCGCCGTTAGCTGCGACGACCGTGTCCGACTCGGCCGATCTGCCGGTGCCGATTGCGGCGCTCATGTATCGCACCCCGGGAGCCAATGAGGCCGATCACGGCGCGGTGCGGATCATCGATCAGGTCTTTAATAGCGGAAGAACGGAGCTTGCCGATCTCTCCGCGTCCGGAAAGCTGCTCGCCGGAGGCGACATTTCGACAATCCTCCCCGAGGCCGGCTTTTCGTCGCTGATCGGCATTCCCGCACCGGGCTCGTCGGCCAAAGACGCCTCCGCGCTCATTGCCGGTGTTCTCGACGGATATCGCACGAAGGGATTGCCGCCCGATCTCGTTGCCGGGGCCAAGCTGCGCCTGCTCAACGATCAGCTCTATAGCGGTGCATCGATCTCGGGTCTGGCGTTCTTGTGGACGAACGCCATCGGCTTGCATCGCGATAGCCCCGACGTTGCGTACGACGCGATTACCAAAGCCACCGACGACGATGTGAACCGTGCGCTGCGAACCTACTATTCGCCGGATCACCAGATTACGGCGCTGCTGTCGCCCAAGGGATTTAAGGCTGCCGCACAGGTCGATCGAAACGCGGGATCCGAAAACGTGCGTTACGCATCGATTGCCGAGCAGCCGCTGCCCGCGTGGGCGTCGTCGGCGCTCGCCGCACCGCTGCGTTTTCCGCAAACCGGATCGGTGACGACCGCGCACCTCCCCAACGGCCTGACCGTTGTCGTTCGACCCGAGTCGGTTTCGAGCACCGTCGTGGTCGAAGGCGATATCCAAACCGACGCCTCGCTCTACGAGCCCGCCGGACGCGAGGGCGTTGCGGATCTCACCAGCGGGCTGATGCCGTGGGGAACCACGAGCTACGATCGCAAAGCGTACGAGGCGCAGGCCGACACAATTGCCGCCAACGTCTCGTTGGGAACGTCGTTCTCGCTGTCGGTCGCGTCGCAGGACTTCGATCGCGGCATGCAGCTGCTCGCCGACGGCACGATGCACCCGGCCTTTCCGCAATCCGGATTCGACGTTGAGAAAAGCCGCACGGCAGCGGTGCTCGCGGCGGCCGAACGGCTTCCGTCAAGCCAGGCTGCTATCGCCGAAAAGAACGCGCTTTATCCGCCGGGCGATCCGCGGCGCCGGCGTGCGACGGTGGCATCGATGGAAACGATCTCGCGCGGCGACGTCGAGCGCTGGTATGCGTTTGCGTACCGGCCCGACCTGACGACGATCGCAATCGTCGGCGACGTGACGCCCGATCGGGCAGTCGCGGTGGCCAAGAAATACTTCGGCGACTGGAAGGCGTTTGGCAAGCGGCCGGATTTCCAGTATCCCAAGCTGCACCAACGAACCGCTCCGCGCGAGACGATCACCGTCAAGTCGCCGAGCTCGGTGCAGTCGGAAGTGACGCTCAAGCAAGTCGTTGCCTTGCACAAGGCCGACGCGCAATACGTGCCGCTGCTCTTGGCCAACACGATGCTCTCGGGCGAAGGCACCGGTTCGCTGCTCTTTCGCGAGTTGCGAACGCACGACGGCTTCGTCTACTCGGTTGATTCCGACGTCAGCGTCGACGATGACGGCGCGACGTTTTCGATCTCGTACGCCAGCGATCCCAAGAACGTCGATCGCGCACAGGCCGCGGCCGCCGGCGTCATCAGGCGCATGCAGAATGCACCGTTGGCTAACGTCGAGCTCGAGCGCGCGAAGGCGGTGCTCTTAGCCGACCGCGTGCTGCCGCTGGCCAGCTACGGGGGCATCGCAAGGCAGTTGGTCGACGATCAAGAGTACGAGGTGACGGCCAAACAATCCGACCTCTTCTGGAAGCAACTGCAGGCGACGACGCCGCAGCAGGTGCAAGCGGCGATGCGCACCCTGCTGCGCCCGGACCACTTCTTGCGCGTCATCGTGGAGCCTGGATCGTGATCGCATCGCTGCTGCTCGCACAGCTCGTTGCAAGCCCATCGCCCTCGACCCTGCCGTCGCCGGTACCCGTCGCTACGGCGATTCCGGTACGGGACTATGGATTCATCGCGGTTCCCAAAACGTGGCAGCTGCACAGGATCGAATCAAACCTATCGTTTCGGCGCCTCGGCGATTGGACGCACGGCGGAAGTGCGGGCGAAGAAGTGACCGTCGATATGATGCCGAGTTACGGCCTATCGCTCCACGACTTCGTGCGATACTATGGCCGCGGATTTTCGCGCGGATCCGGTTTCTCGCTGCTGTCGAGCGGCGCGCAGCCGCTCTGCGATGGAGTCGCGGGTTGGACGCAGTCTTACAACGACGCCGGCGGGGGCGGCCTCACGATCGTGTACGGCGTAACGGTGGCGCGGGCGTACGTTGCAGCGTATTCGTATCCCGGCTACCCGGGTGCGTCACCGGAAGGCCGCGCATCCATCGCGACTCTTTGCCCGCCGCGCGATCCCGCCGGACGCGTTGCGTCGCCGCCGATGGATGCGCCCGCAAACTGGGCGGCACAGGACGTCGGCTACCTCGAACCGCCGCAGCGCGGATACGCCTCATGGCTGCTGTTTCCGAAAGCCAACTCCATCCCGACGCAAGTCATTTGGGTGATGGAGCTCCCGATGCAGCAGCACCGCGGGCTCTCGTACGGCGTCACGTATTATTTGAGCAAGATGCTGGCCGATCCAACGGTGCTGCGCCGCGCGCCGCTTTCGTTGTGTGGCGGAACGCTCGACGGCGTGTCGATCGAAGTGCACGGTTTACGCGATAAAAGACCGGTCGACGTCGCGGGCGCCGTTACCGTGAAGGATGGCAAAGGGTATTTCGCGCTGTACAGCCGGCCCGCTAACCAATCGGACGACGCCGACGCCATACATGCCATCCGCTCCCTCTGCCCGCGTTAGCCGCGAACCGCTATGCTCGCCGTCGTCTTAGCTCCGCTCATCCACGTGTATTCGTGCCAGACCTTTTCGGGAACGGTATTCGTCCCGCAGACAAACGAGGTTGGCCTCGCCGTGCGTTTTAGCAATACCTCGGAGAACGTCTACAAGACCGTCGTTTGGCGCGCTGCCTACGGCGACGGTTACGTCGACTTCGTCGACAACGGCACGTTTTCGCCCGACGTGCCGGTCGACAACTTCGTTCTTTACAAAGCCAGCAAAGATCACGTCAGCGCCGGCAACGTGTTGGCGGATTTGATCGCCTTGCGGTTCGGCAATCCGAGTGCGCCCGATCCGATGGTATCGCCGAATCAGTTCACGACCTATGCCGGCAGTGAGGATCCCGAGAACTGCACGATCGTCTCGGCCGCCGACGCCAACGGCAATACGTGGACGAATCCGAACGTCACGCCGCCGCACGCTCGCATACCGGTCGCCGCTTCGTATGGCCTCGGAGCCAAAGCACTCAAGCCGGCGCCGGTCGCTACCGGCGGCATCGAGGTCTCCAGCTGCAGCTATCGGCTCTGGGGAAGAGCCACGATGGGCGTGGACTTTCGCAATACCGGTCAGCAAGTCGTCCGGCAAATCGTGTTCCGTGCGCCGTATCGAGGAGGCGGCGTCGACTTTACCGATTCCGGTGCGTTCACGCCGAACGTGAAGATCGAACATGCAATTCATGCCAATATACCGGCGGACGCGCACGCGACGGTGTACAGCAGCTTCGACGATCCGTCGGCCTGTGCCGTAGTGAGCGTCACGTACGCCGACGGGACGACCTGGCAGAATCCCGCGGTCGCGGCGACGCCGGGGCCGTTTGCAACGCCGGTCCCTAACGCCCTCGACTATTCCCGAGAGCTCATCAACGTTTGGAGCCGCGCGCAAGTGCACGGCTCATTGCCCGCGCCCTCGTCTCCGGCACCGTCACAGTCCCCCAACCCGGTGCGTTGAACGGGTGTGAGGCGTCGCCAGCTCGCTGCCGCCATGCTCTCCGCCGGCTTGCTCGGGGTTTTACCGTGCGCCGCGATGGCCGATTCCGCGGCTCACCCGGCATCCACCGTGCTCTGTCAGTCGCTGCACCAAGCCGTGCAGCCCGCACTCACGGGGCTGATGAAGAACGACAACTTGCTCGAACGGGCAAATCGCGCGCTCATTGCCAACGAAAGCGACCGCGTTACGCTGCGCAGCCTTACCGAATCCATAGCGGTGAACTTGAACGCGGTCACGCAGTTGCTCGGACAGAAATTTCCGCAAAATGACGATCCGGCGACGGTCGCTTCCGAAGAGCTCATGAAATCGCGCCTGCAGGCCGTCGCGTCGCATCAAGTCAACGCGCTCAACGTGATCGAGGGATACATCCAGGCTCAAGATCTGGCCCAAGCCAACGGCGAGTCGTACTTCAGCCCGGATCGCAACGCGCCGGGCGACTTTCGCGACAAAAACGACCCGGCCAAGGCTACCATCGAAACGCCGGTCGGAAGTCCGGCGACCTTGCTACAGATTGCGCGAACGCAGATCGGCGCGCTCGAAGATAGCGCCGGAATCGCGATCATGGCCGTCGTCAAGGTTTGCAACTCGCCGCACCCCTAGCTCGCCCAGGGTCTAGTTCATAAAGGATAGTCCGGCGCCAAAGTAATGCTGCTGCTGTCCGCCGAGAACGGTGGGCGTAAAGCCGTATTCCACGTCGAAGAGCACGTGCGAGCCGAGCTGGTGTTCGAGGCCGAAGTCGAACTCGTTCTTGCTGCCGAGGCCGAGGCCGGCTTGCGAGAAGTACGCGTACTCGCCGAAAAGTTGTCCGGAACCGGGAATCGCCGCCGTCAGCTCGAGGGTCGGGATGAACGCGAAGTAGCCTTGCGTCGTGCCCGCGGCGTTGTATCCGTTGAGCGCGTTGAACCCGAGCGTTCCGCTTGCGGCGAACTCAGGCGAGAGCGTGTATCCCCAGTTGAAGTTTCCGGTATACTGCGGACCGCCGGCACTGAAAGCCCGGTTGCCGCTGGGCACCGTTACCTGCGCGTTGACGCCCCAAAGTGCGTTGGCGTTATATCCGCCTTCGTATTTCGCGATGAAGCCGGCGTCGCTCCAGCCGTTGGCAGACGTTCCGCCCAGCGACGAATAGCTTCGGTTTGGCGGCGCGATTTCGATATCTACGTGCGAGTCGTCGGTGCCGAAGCGCAAGAGCGAAGCTCCCCAAGCGCTCGAGTTCCCCCCACCGGCACCCGTCGTTACGGTATTCAAGTAACCCGTCTCGACCAATACGTGGCCGGCTCGTACCGTACATACGCCGGTACCGATCGTCGGTCGATTTACGATCGAAAGAATCGAGGAGCATGGATCCGAGGGTGGAGCCGGTGTTGCCGAAGGTGCGGGTGGCGGAGCCGGAGTCGAAGTGGTTTGTGCCCCCACCGTCGCGCTGCATGCGAGCAGCGCGACGGTAAGAGCCGCAAGCGTGCGGCTACAGTTCAAACGTACGCTTCCTCTCCGTGCAGTTGCGCGTCGAGGCCGCGTTCCTCACCTTCACTGCCGACTCTGACGGGTGTGATGAGGTTGATCAAGTACAGGCTTGCAAACGTGAAGCAGAACGCCCACGCGCTGCAGACGACCGCCGCCGAGACCTGCTTGAAGAAGAACGAGGGATTCCCGAGCAACAGCCCGTTCGAACCGGCGGCGTTCCACGCCGTTGCACCGAACACGCCCAGCAAAATGATGCCGAGGCATCCGCCGACGCCGTGAACGCCCCACACGTCGAGCGCGTCGTCCCATCCCAGGCGGTTCTTCAGTGCAACCGCAAAGTAACAGACGATGCCGGCTGCGATACCGATGATAATCGCCGTCACTGGTGACACGTAACCCGCCGCTGGCGTGATCGTCGCAAGTCCTGCGACTGCGCCAGTGAGCAGCCCAACGAACTTCGGTTGATGTCCGTTGATCCATTCGATGAGCAGCCACGCGATCGCGGCGAACGACGCCGCCACGTCGGTGTTCAGAAACGCCGATGCGGTCACCGCATCGACGCGCAGCTCGGATCCGGCGTTGAAACCGTACCATCCGAACCAGAGCAAGCCCGTGCCGAGTGCGATGAGCGGAACGTTATGCGGCTTGTTCTCGATGACGTAGCGTTTGCCGACGTACAGCACCGACGCAAGTGCGGCGAAGCCCGCCGAGGCGTGAACGACGATACCGCCTGCAAAATCCTCGACGCCCCACTTTGCGAGCGCACCGTCCGGACTCCAGATCATGTGCACGAACGGGAAGTAGACGAAGATCAGCCAGGCGGTCAGAAACCAGAAGTAGGCCTTGAAGGTCACGCGGTTTGCAAACGCACCGGTGATCAAAGCCGGGGTAATGATCGCGAACATCATCTGATACGCGATGTGCACGACCAACGGAATGCCGGCGTCGTTGCCGGTAAACATCGTCGCGAGCGTGACGCCCCGCAAGAAAAAGTACGTGAACGGATTGCCGATGATGCCGTGGATATCGGGTCCGAAGCACATCGAGTAGCCGAAGGCGACCCACAGCACGGTGGTCCAGCCCAGCGACATGAAGCTCTGCATCATGATCGTTAGGGTGTTCTTCCGAGCTACGAGCCCGCCGTAAAAGAACGCGAGCCCCGGCGTCATAAGCATGACGAGGCTCGCACACAATAACATGAAACCGGTGTTGCCGATATTCAACGCAACGGGAGGGGTACCCATAGAAGCGCCTCCGTAGAATGACGTTTACAAGGGGCTCCTCTGCCGTCGCCTTGTGGTCCTGCCAAATGGAGGTTATCTCTAGGAAACATGCCGGTGACGTCCAAGCACTACGCTGCGCTAATGCACGGGCATGACGAGGTCCTCAAGGCGGTACTCTCCCTGCGTGAAGCCACGGAGATGGGTTTCAATTCGATAGAGGCACGGTGTGCCTCCATCGAGGCGAGTTTCGACGCTCGCCTTTCTGCTCAAGACACGCGCTTCGACCGGCTAGAGCGGCAGATGCGTGACGGATTTGCCGTTCATGACGAGCGATTCGATCGGATCGAGCGGGAGGTGCGTGACGGTTTTGTGGCCGTAAACTCGCGGCTCGACCGTCACCGCGGCGCGCGCGGGGGAGACCGACCCTAGAGTTGAACCAAGTTTCGCGCGTCGTTCCTATCGCGGTCGTGATCGCCGGCATCGTGATGATCGCGGGAGTTTTGGTCGTCGTCTTGCACCGCGGGGCGATCTTCGCAACCGATCCAGTCAGCCCGTCGCTGCAGACGAACGTCTGGGTAACGGGGGTCGCTCGGACCGGCACAGGGGCCGAAGCTAAGCGCGATCGAGCCCGGTCTCTTGCAGTCGCGTTTTTCAGACAGCGAGGCTTCATAGACGCGCAGATCGCGCCCGAGCCGCCGCGGCCGATTGATTACGAGCAAGATAGCCACGTCTACGTTGCCGACCAGATTGTCGACCTTCGCTCGGTCACGTTTGCGCCCTTAGCTAGGGCGATGAATGCGCTGCAGCGCGACGTCGACCCTACGGAACGCACGGTGAGCGGCACGTTTCCTACGCCACCGTTTCTACCACTCGCCTTTGCCGTCTGCATTCTCTATGTAGCGCTGCTCTCGATCTCCGTAGCGGCACTAGAAACGCGCGAGGCCGACGTCAATCGTGCGCCGCGAGGAATGCATCCGTTCTACGTCGCCACTCAGACGCTGTTGATCGGATTGCTTGTCTTGTTGGCGATGGTCGACGCACACGCGCTACTGCCGGCGTCACGAGTCCCGTTTATTGTAGCCGCGGCCTTGGGTGTAGGCATCCTCCTTCTGTGGCTGTTCAAGACGAGAAACTGGTGGCAGCAGACGGTATTTCTGCGGTGCGCCTTCGTCGCTTACGTTATCGCGACCGTCCTCGTTATCGTCTCGGACGTCCTTGCGTTGCGCGTCCCGCTGACCTAAAGAATAGTAGCGCCCAAGCGGCTCTTAGAAGTTCGTGACGAAGCTGACTAGACCGAACGTGACGAGCAACCAAATGCCGTAGATCGCGGCGAGTGCGACGACGATCTCGCCGCCGCGCACGAGCCAGCCTCCCGGTCCGCCGCGAGCGCGCATGACGGCTTCGGCAACCATGGCAATCGCGCCGAGCACGGCGACGATCCCGATGACGTAGAGCACGATCATGATCGGTAGAAGCGACGGTGAGAGGAGAACCTCTTCGTTCGACAATGCGACGACCCACCCGGCGAGCGCGACGAGAAACGCGATGGCACCGATGCGTGCCGCGAGATGCACCCATCGTTCCGCCGGCGAGAGCTCGAGCCGCAGCTTGAGCGCTCGGCGCGCGATCCACGCAACCAGTCGAATGAGCAGCGAGACGATCAGGATCGCGATGAAGCAGAGCAGCATGACTTTGAGCGTTCCGAGCGCCGTCAGGCCGGTGACGCGTTGGAAGCTAAAGACGTTGATGTCGTCGACCGCCCACGACACCGGAGTGCCGTCGGATGCAAGCGCGAAGCCGAGGTGCGTTTGGCCGCCGACTTCCTGGTAGAAAAACGGCTTGATCTCGCGCCACTTCACCGGATTGCCGGCCGGATCGACGAGCCCGCCGGCTTCGATCGTTCCATCGGGATTGGCGGTGATGCCGGATTGGCCTAACGCGTAGAAGATGCGCAGTGCGCGTTCGGCACGGCGACTGCTCGTGTACCAACCCGCCGCCCGCGCGGAGTCCGCCTTTGCCGTCGGTAGCGTCGGCGGCTGGGGCGCGGTGTAAGGATAGTAGCGATCGAGAAAGCCGCGGAAGATTTGCTGGCGAACGGCTTCGCTCGATCCGGGTAAGCCCAGGCTGTTGACCGACATGAAGAAGCCGACGCGCTGCGCCGGAAGCAGGTGCAGATCGCTGTGGAAGACGCCGGTGTCGCCGCCGTGCCCGACGATCTCGAGCCCGTTGCGATTCTCCTGATAGAACCCGAGATCGAACCCCAAAATATTCGGCGCGGGACGAACCTGCAGCGTCCACATCTGCGCGACGGTTGCGGGCTTGAGAATGTTGCCGCCCTGATAGGCGCCCCCGTTGAGATATGCGAGCATGAAGCGCCCCATGTCGGTGCCCGTCGCGGATAGCGCGCCCGCCGGCGCGGCTTCGACCAACTCGAACGGCGTCGGCTTGTCGCTGGCCGTCGTATGATATCCAAGCGACATGAAAGGTTCGTACTGCTCGGGCAGCGGCTGCGCGAACGTCGCGCGCGTCATGCGCAGCGGGTTGAAGATGTGGCGTTGGACGTACTCGGCAAACGGCTCGCCGGAGACGCGCTGCACGATGTAGCCGGCCAACGCGGCGCCGTAGTTCGAGTAGGCAACGACCGTTCCGGGCGGATAGATCCGATTGGGCATCCGCTTGATCAAATAGTCGCGGAGCGGATAGAGCTGGTCCGGCTTATCCACGAAGAGATCCAGAATCGTCTCTTCGAAGCCGGGCGTGTGCGTCATCAGGTTGCGCACCGTAATCGGCTTTCCGAACTTCGGCGGAATCTTGAAATCCAGATAGGTGTTGACGTCGGCGTCGAGGTTGATCTTGCCGGCCGCAACGAGCTGCATCAGGGCCGTCCACGTGAACAGCTTGGAAACCGACCCCGGCCGGAACATGGTCTGATCGGCAACGACGGGCGTTCGCTTCTCAAGATTCGAGTAGCCGTACCCCTTCGCGAACAGGACGCGATCGCCGCGGACGACGACCACCACGGTTCCCGCGATGCCGTCGCGATGGATCGCGTACGGCATAATGCCGTCGAAAAAGGCGCTCAAATCTTCGGGCGTCATCGGGGCGGCGGTGCCGCGGGCAGCCGGAATGGGAGCCGCGGCCTGAGCGGCCGGATGAAGCGGCGGCGTTAGCGAGGGGCCGGAAGCCGCTTGTCCGGCAAGAGCCAGAAGAATAGCCAGCATTTTGGCGTATTTCTCGGGATGGCCAAAAAACCATCGTGAGGCACAATATTTTAGCGAGCCTGCGCGTGGCCGCCGTCTGCGTGGCGGCCGTAGGGCTCTCGCACTGCCACGCTAGCGGCGCCCCAAACCGCGCGGCGCCGAATACGCTCGTGGTCGCGGTGCGAAAAGAACCCGAGTCGCTCAATCCGCTGCTGCTCGAAGGCATCAATGCCTACATCTTCAGCGAGTTGCTGTACTCGTATTTGACGACCTACGATCGTAACGGCGCGGTGGCGCCGGACCTCGCACGCGAGGTGCCGTCGCTTGCTAACGGCGGAGTCTCCGCGGACGGCCGGACCATAACCTACCATCTGCGGTCCGACGCGCGCTGGCAAGACGGTGTGCCGGTGACCTCGCGCGACGTCGCGTTCACGTACTCGGCGATAATGAATCCGGCCAACAACGTTCAAGAGCGCTACGGCTACGACGTGGTTTCGCGCCTCGAGACGCCCGACCGGTATACCGTCGTCGTTCGGCTCAAGCGCGCCTTCTCACCAATCCTCACGTTCTTTTTCGGCGGCGACAGTAACTACCCGGTACTGCCGGCGCACAAGCTCGCGCGGTATCCCAATATCAACGCGGTGCCGTTCAATCTCTCGCCGGTTGGATCGGGACCCTATCGCCTGGACCGATGGAATCGGGGCGATCGCATCGAGCTCGACGCCAACCCGTCGTACGTGCACGGTAAGCCGAAGATCGAACGCCTGGTGCTTCCATTCGTCCCCGACGATTCGACCGTCATCAATCAGCTTCGGACGGGGGAGCTCGACGCCGCGTTCTTCCCGGACACGTCGCGCGTCGAGGAGTTGCGCGCTATTCCCGGCCACCGCGTCATCGTGACGCCGGTTCCGTACTTCTATGCGATCTCGTTCAACCTGGACGTTCCGGTGCTGGCCGATCTCAGCGTACGCACGGCGGTCTCACAGGCCATCGATCGCGACTCGCTCGTGCGAAAGATTACGCTCGGCGTCGACGACTCGAGCAACGCGATGCGCGGATTGTTCACGTGGGCGTACGATCGGCAAGTAAAGCTGGTGCCGTACGATCCGGCGGCGGCAAAGGCACTGCTGACGCGCGACGGTTGGCTTCCCGGAAGCGACGGCATTCGTACCAAAGCCGGAAAGCGCCTGAGCTTGCAGCTCGCCTTTCCAACGGGGTCAAACGTGACGACGTCGATGGCGACGGCAATTGAGGCGGCCGAACGGGAGATCGGCGTCGACATGAGCTTGCGGCAGTACGACCGCAACCAGTTCGTCTCGCTCCAAGGGCCGTGGATGCAGGGCCGCACGCAGCTCGCCCTCTACGACTATCAGGGCAGCTACGATCCGGACGCATCGTGGTTACTGGCGTGCGACCAGCGTTCGCCGCGCGGCTTCGATTTATCGCGCTACTGCAATCCGGCGGTGGACGCCCTGCTGCATAAGGCCGCCGCTTCGTACGATCGCGGAACGCGGTCAGCGGCGTATCGTGCGGTGCAGCGTACGATCGCGCACGATCTGCCATACGATTTTCTGTGCCAGATCAGCGAGGTCGACGTGATTCCGTCGAACCTCGGCGGCTATACGCCGCCGCTGCTCTCGCCGTTCAACTTCGTCGCGAACTGGTACCGGCTACATCCGTCCGGTCGTAATTGAAAGGGCCGCGGCCGCCGCTTTCGAGTCGTTACGGAGCCGGTGCGGAAACCCGGCCGCAAACACGCAGCATTCGCCCTCGGTCATCGGGTAGTCGATGTGATTGACTTCGAGGACCAGCTGGCCTTTCGTCACGTACACGACGTCGATGCCTTCATGTGACTGCTCGTTCTTGAAGGACGTCCCGGGAGCGAAACGCACGTCGACCAGGTCGAGGTCGAGCGCCGGCAGGTGCAGCACTTCGTAATCCACGCCTTTTCCGCGATTGACGCGCTTACGATCGCCGGCGGTAACGAACGTCGGTCGCGTCAGCTGCGCGGTGAACCCGAGAAACGAGCCGAGATCGTAGTGAAAGACGCTCGCCAGCTTGGCGAGGCGGCCGATTGCGATGTCGGAGTCGCCGCGCTCGACCGCGCGAATGAACGACGCCGAGAGTCCGCTTTTATCGGCGAGTTCGCGGACCGTCATTCCGCGCTGCGTGCGGACGCGCTCGAGAATCTTTCCGACGTCGGGCGTGAGGAGGGAGGCGTCGTCAGGTTTCTTCGTGGCGGCCCGCTTTCTCATACCCGGGCGAATGTTACCGGTAGCTGGTGCGGCACCTCCAGGAGCAGCGTACCGCCGTCGCGCCGCAGCAGCGTGGCTTGCGTGGAGGCGATGGCGAGGCGGTCCTTGGCGATCGGCACGAGCGATTTCACCACGAAGTCTTCGCTGCTGCCGCCGATGCTGCCCGGAACGGTCGCCTTGAGCGTGTCGCCGAGCAGATCGATCGCGATGGCGAGCGACGCGGGCTTCGAAACGTAGGTTCCGACGAACGCGCGCAACGCGTCCACGGGCACGTCGGCGGGCTCTGGTTCGGGACGCGTTTTCTGCAAACCGATGCGTAAGCCGCCAACGACGACGAGCGTCAATCCAACCGGCTCGCCGAAGTCGTCGAGCTCGAAGCGCACCACGGACTTGTAGGTACGCAAATACGGATCGTCGATGGCAACGGTGAAACTGTCGAACTGCCAGTGCTCCAGCGCGCCCTCGAAGCCGATGAAGGCGAAATGCAGTCCGCCGTCGCGGTGCGCGACTGCCGCCGTTCCGTAGAAGTCATCGCCGTAGGTGCCGGCGTAGGCTTCGAGCGGCCGCGACGCCGCCGTTCCCGGAATCGTCGAGCGCTTGCGGTCCTCCTCGGCGTAGTCGAGACGTTCGCGCCCGAAGACTTCTCGCTCGCGAAACTCGACTAGCCAGGTCCTCGGCCGATCGAAGATCACGCTATCGATCGTGTGATAGACGAGAGCTTGCGGCAGACGGCAGCTATTGACGTTCGCCAGCGCAGTAACGCCGAAGCGTTTTTCCGGCACGACGGCCGCAACGGCGCTCATGCCGTCGATATTCCCGCCATGGGTGACGACCGTGAGTCCGCGGTACGAACAGACGAACCACCCGGTCGCGTAGCTCAAAAACTCCGCTTCGGGAAAGAGCTCGCTCCACGCCGATTGTGCGATGAGCATTTGCGGGGTTTGCGTCATGCGCGACGCCCCCGTTGAAAGCAGACGTCGACCGTCGTAAACTCCGCCGTCGATGGCGAGGCGCAGCCACGCCAGCATGTCGCGTGCGTTGGAGTAGATCGAGCCGGCCGGATTCATGTTGAATCCTTCGTGCGAGGTGATTTTCACGAGCTCGTTGTCGATGCGTGCGTGCGGCTGCGCGAGGTTTCCTTTGGGATCGACCGATGCGACCGACGCGTGACTATCGGACATGCGCAGTGGGGTAAGGATGCGCTCGCGAATGAAATCGTCCCAGGATTTGCCCGTGAGCGCGGTAATGAGCTCGCCCGCCGCGAGGTACATGATGTTCTGATAACCGAAGGTCGTGCGGAAGCTCCACGACGGCTGCAAATGCGCGACGCGGCGCATCACTTCGGCGGCGTCATAGCCGCTTTTATACCACATGAAATCGCCGCGTTCGAGGCCGCTGCGGTGCGTCAGCAGATCGCGCACGGTCATTTCGCGCGTCACCCACGGATCGAATATCCGGAATGACGGAAGGTGGTCGACGACGCGGCTATCCCAAGAGATCCGGCCCTCGTCGATAAGCATCGCGACCGCGGCGCCCGTGAACGATTTCGATACCGATCCGATCGCAAACAGCGTGCGATCGTCGACCGGTTCCGTGCCGCCCAGCCGCCGCACGCCGAAGCCTCGCGAAAGCAGCGTTTCGCCGCCGGCGATGATGCCGCAGCCGAGGCCCACGACCGGCCAATCGGCAACTGCGCGCTCGATGGATGCTTCGAGAGACGTCGTCATACTCGTGGCCAATAGTCTAGCTCCCGCGTTTTGTAACCCATGTTGGCGAAGTCGATTTGAAGCGCGCCCGGCGCTTTGACGTAGATTGCCCGTTTTGCGATCGTCGAAAATCCGGCCCAGAAGTGGTGTGTCGACTTGAGGGCGATAATGCGGCACGAATCGAGGGGGATTCCCAAGCCGGTGAACGCGTCGGGGAAGAAGACCTGCGAGCGAACCGATGCGAGTGCGATGTCGATGCCGTCGACGCTGACCCACGCCGACCGACCCAGATCGGCCGGACCGCTCCGATCCATCGCGGTTTGCGAGTGGTTGTTGACGACGGATCGAACCGTGACGCGCAGGTCGAGCGGATCGCCCGAGGCGGGCCCCAGTTTTCCGCCGATCCGCACGTCGATCGTAGCACCAGCTCCTGCATCGGCGCACAGCTCGACGGCTATAGGATCGTAGTACGTACCGGTAATCACGCCGCGAACGTTGCGCTCGAGCAGCCGGCGCAATAAGAACGTGCTGTCGCCCGGCGCGCCGCCGCCGGCGTTGTCGGAGATGTCGGCAAGAACGACCGGCCGTTCGGCGCTTTCGAGCGCATCGTCGATGGCGTCGTCGATCGATTCGGCGTGCAGCGTAGCCGCCTGACGCACGTCGCGGAACTTCTCGGCGAAGTGCAGCGCGGCGCGCTTAGCCTCTTGCGCGTCACCGTCGGCGATGGCGAGCACCTTTGAGCCGCAACCTGCGACGTCGGCCCATGGAAAGCCGTGCATCAGCGTGACCGACAGCAGGCCGTTACGTTCGGCTTCGGCTGCCTCATCGACGAGATCGCGCATCGGCGACGTGCCGGTCGGGAACAACCCGATCATGTGACAGTCTTCCATCACCATAACCGGAGTGGTCTTGCCGGTTGCAGCGCCGAGACAGATTCGGTAGAGATCTTCGGCGCGCTCGACCATGTCGGTGTGCGGATACTCTTTGTACGCGACGATCGCCGTCGCCGCCGAGACCATCGTATCGCTGAGGTTGCCGTGAAGATCGAGTTCGGTACCGATCACGACGCCGGGCCCGACGAGTTGGCGGCAGCGAGCGAGCACGTCGCCGTCGCAGTCGTCGTACCCGTCCGCTGCCATCGCGCCGTGCAGATACAGCAATACGACGTCGAGCGGCTGCGCTTTTTTGACGGCAGCCAAGAGTTCGTCGCGCAGAGATTCGTAGACGGCCCGCACCGTGCGGCCTCCGGGTTCGGCAAACGCCGCGATGCTTTCGACCACGATATGGCCATCTCGCTCGGCTAGTTCGCGCCAGCGGACGAGCGGGGCGAACTCCCAACTCGAGATCTCGAACGGCGCTTGGGCGCCGCGTTGAATGCGCGAGCGTTCGAACGCCGTCCAGCCCGTCGGGATGGGGGAGAAGGTATTTGTCTCGGTAATCAGCGCGCCGGTAAGAATTTTCACGGCAGTGCGCGTATTTTGTCATGCATGCCAAAATATTCCTCTCGCCTGCCGGCGGTGCTGGCTCTCGTGCTTGCTTGTGCGAACGCGTGTAGCCAAACCGTTAACGGAACGCAGGCGCGCGACCGGCTCGTCGTCGGCAGGATAGCCGACGTGCAGTCCCTCAATCCGCTGCTGCTCCAAGGGGCCGATACTGCAGCGATTGGTCCGCTCGTCTTTTCATATCTGCTCGGCGCGGGGCCGGGCGGTTCGCTTGCGCCCGACGTTGCCGTCGCAGTACCGTCGCTACGAAACGGCGGTGTTTCGCCGGACGGCAAGACGATCGTTTACCGGCTGCGCAAAAACGTGCTGTGGCAAGACGGCAAGCCGTTGACCTCGGCCGACGTCGCGTTTACGTATCGACAGGTGATGAATCCACGCAACGACGTTCCGACGCGCGACGTCTGGGATCGCATCGCGTCGATCGATACGCCCGATCCGCAGACGGTTCGGATACGTCTGCGGGCGCCCAACTCGGCTGTGCTTTCGTACTTCTTCGGACCGGACGGCAACTATCCGATTTTGCCCGAGCACCTGCTGCGGGGATACAGCGATCTCAATCACGCGGCGTTCAACGCGATGCCGGTGGGCAGCGGGCCGTTTCGCGTCGTGCAGTGGACGCGTGCCGACCACATTACGCTGCAACGTTTCGATCGGTACTTCGGCGGCACGCCGGAGTTGCGCGAAATCGTTCTGAAGATCCTCGCGTCGCAAACCACCGAGCTCGTCGAAATGCGGACGCACGAGATCGACGCGACGGTCGAGGGAAGCATCACGCAATTGCAAGATTTCGCGGGGATTCCCGGCGTACGCGCCGTGCGTGCGCCCGTGTACGGCGGCGCGCTCATCGCCTTCAACGTGCGCGATCCGATGGTCGCCGACGTTCGCGTGCGGCGCGCGATCGCGGAAGCGGCCGATTTGCCGCGGCTGGTCGCGCAGGCAAGTCACGGCACGCTAAATACCGTCGACGCCGGTCGCGGTTTGTACGGGCCCGACTACGATTCGGGCATCCAAGGCGCGCCGGCGTACGATTTGGCGGACGCGAACCGGCTGCTCGATGCCGCCGGATGGCCGCGCGACGGATCCGGCACGCGGCAGCGTAACGGCGTTTCGCTTGCACCGACGTTCGTCTACATTCAATCGAGACCGGAGGTCCAAGCCTTCGCGCTGCTCCTTCAGGCACAGCTGCAGCGAGCGGGCATTGCCCTGACCTTACGACCGTACACCGAACAGGAATACGGCGCGCCGGCGAGTGCCGGCGGCCCGCTATTTAGCGGACGCTTTCAAATGGCACTGCTGAACCTGCTCATCGCGCTCGATCCGTCGACGGGGTATCTGTTCGGCTGCGACGACGGTACGCCGACCGGATTCAACGTTACCCGCTACTGCAATCCCGAAGTCGATCGCGCGAATGCCGCCAGTCTGCGAACGTACGACCCGAAGGAGCGCGCCGCGCAGTCGGCGGTCGTACAGCGCGAAGTCGCGCGCGATCTTCCGCTCGTCCCCGTGTGGCAGCAGGCCAACGCCGTGGCCTATCCAGGGAATCTCTCCGGAGTCGACCCCGCGGCGTACTTCATTTTCGGGAATGTCGCGAAGTGGCGCTATCTGCCGCCGCCGTAAAGCATCCGCGCGACTTGCAAAGCGATCGGCTCGGGTTTGCCGTCGGTGGCGTTGGTGAGCACGACCACCTCGAGGCCGTCGGGAAAGACGAGGTTCATCGTGCGGTAGCCGATCGTGCCGCCGTTGTGCCAGACGAGCGCGCGGCCTTCGTCTTGGCCGTGCACCCACCCCGAGGCGTAGCTTTGCGCGATGTTGTCGCGCTGATCTTTTGAAGTGAGCAGCGGGCGATTCTTCGGCGCGGCGAGCGCCGCGCGCAGCGTTGCCGCATCGAGAATCCGGCCCCCGAAGAAGAGACCGTCCCACGTCACGAGGTCGCCGACCGTGGAAGACAATGCGCCCGCTGCATTCGCCCAACTCATGTCGTATGGTTTGACCAGCGAAAAGCGGCCTTTGGCAAAATTGTATCCCTGCGACGCGTTGTTGCCCGGCGGCAGCGACCGGCGCAGATACGTTGTGTGCGGCATCCGCGACTGCCAGATTTCGTTAGCGAGAAAGCGCTGGTACGATTCGCGGCTGACGCGCTCGATCACCAGCCCGAGTGCCGCATAGTTGGTGTTGCTGTACTCCCATTTAGAACCGGGCGGAAAATCGAGCGGCAGATCCGCTCCGATCTTCACGTAATAAGCAGCCGGATGGTAGCTGACAGTGCCGTTCTCGATCGACTCGAGCAGCGGTTTGTCGACCAGATAATCTTGCAGCCCGGAGATTTGGTCGAGCAGCTCGCGGACCGTGACCTCATTGCTATGGCGAACGCCGGGGAGATAGCGCGACAGCTTCGCGTGCGGGTCGAGTTGGCCGCTTTGTGCGAGCAGCATCACGGCCGCCGCGGTGAACTGCTTGGTGATCGAACCGATCGCGTACGCGGTGCCGCCGTCGGCCGAGAGCTTCCGCCCGCGATCGCGCAATCCGTAGCCGCGAGCGAACAGCAGCTTACCGTTTCGCCCGACGCCGACCGTTAAGCCGGAGATATTTTGCGCCGCGAGTTGGCGCCTCGCGATCGCGTCGATCTGCGCTTGCTGCGCGGGTGAGAACGCGTCGGCTGCCGCCCGGGCTGCCGGCATCGCGAGAAGCGCGGCGACGAGGGCGATGACCAAATAACGGTGGTGCGTCATGGGACGATATTTTAGGGCATCGAGCAGTATTTCGCCTCCCTCCCCTCCAATATTGTGTTCCGTAGTGCGAAATATTGCCTTGCAGCGACCCCGGCTGATTGCGCGAACGGAGCGCTGGTCGTTTAAGAAACCGTTCCGCATAACCGGCTACGAGTTCACCGAATCCGACGTGCTGGTCGTCGAGGCTCGCGTCGGCGAGGCGTGCGGCCGCGGGGAAGCGCTCGGCGTCTACTATCACGACGACGACCCGGAAAGCGGGCGCCGGCAGATCGAAGAGGTAGCCGCGCGTCTCGACGCGGGTGCGAGCATCGACGAACTCGTCACCGGGTTGCCGCCCGGCGGTGCGCGCAACGCGGCGGATTGCGCCTTATGGGACCTGCGCGCCAAGCTGGGCGGACGCGCGGTGTGGCAGCTCCTAGGCTTGGAGGCACCCAAACCGGTGCGCACGACGTATACCGTCGGCGCGGGCGAGCCGGCCGAAATGGCGCAGACGGCGCTTGAGTATACGCGGGCGCGAGCGCTCAAGCTGAAGTTGACGGGCGACGATGATGCGGAGCGGGTGCGCGCCGTGCGCGCGGCGCGGCCCGAAGCGTGGATTGCCGTCGATGCCAATCAAGCTTTCACGCGCGAGTCGCTCGAGCGTCTCATGCCCGCGCTGCAAGAGTGTGCCGTCGCGCTGATCGAGCAGCCGTTTCCGATCGGTCGTGAAGCGCTGCTCGACGGCTTCTCGTCGCCGATTCCGATCGCCGCCGACGAGAGCGTACAGGATTCATCGGACCTTCCCAAGGTCGAGGGGCGATTCGACGTCGTCAACATCAAGCTCGACAAGTGCGGCGGCCTGACGGAAGGCTTCGCAATGCTTGGCCAGATTCGCCGGATGGGCATTCGTCCGATGGTCGGCTGCATGGGCGGAACGTCGCTCTCGATGGCGCCCGGATTTTTGTTGGGACAGATGTGCGACGTGGTCGACCTCGACGGACCGATTCTCTTCGAAAGCGATCGCGAGCCGCCGGCACGGTACGACGACGAAGGCCGCATCTTCTGCGCCGAGGACGTGTGGGGCGGCCCGGCGTGAACGCACGCTACGCGGTAGAGGGACGGCGCCACGCGGTTCTCACCGAAGGTTTTCTTACCGACGTGCACGGCAAAACGGCGCACGGCGTTCTGCGCTATCGCCCCGAACAAGTGGTAGCGGTCATCGATTCACAGCACGCCGGCAAGCGCGTGCGCGACGTTATGCCTTCGCTGCGCGTTGACGTACCGATCGTCGCGACGGTGGCGCAAGCCCTGGTCTACGAGCCGCTTTCGCTGCTCGTCGGCTTCGCGACCGACGGCGGCGCCATTCCGCCGGCGCTGCGCGCGCCGATTCTTCAGGCGATCGATGCCGGCCTCGACGTCATCAGCGGCTTGCACGAGGTGTTGACGGACGATCCGGAGATCGCGTCGCGTGCCGCGAGCAAAGGCGTCGCGCTCGTCGACGTACGCGTGCCGCCGGCAAAGATTCCGCTCTTTAGCGGCGCTGCGTATAAGGAACCGCGTCCGGTCGTGTTGGCCGTCGGCAGCGATTGCGCAGTCGGCAAGATGACCGCGATGCTCGAAATCGAGCGCGCGGCGCGCGAAAGCGGTCAGAAGGCCGAGTTCATCGCCACCGGACAGACCGGGATCCTCATCACCGGCAAAGGGATTGCGGTCGATCGCGTGATCTCCGATTTCGTTACCGGGGCGGCCGAGCAACTCGTATTGACCGCCGACCCCGAGGCAAGCGTGCTGCTCGTCGAAGGGCAAGGCTCGATCTTTCATCCCGCGTACGCGCCGGTCACGTTCGGATTGCTCTACGGCTGCGCGCCCGACGCGATGCTGCTCTGTCATCGGCCGGGCTTGCGGAACGTCTTGGGATTTTCGCAGCGGGTCCCCGATTTACGTACGCTCGTCGAGATGCACGAGCGCATCGTGAGCTTCGTGAAACCGGCGCGCGTGATCGGCATCGTGCTCGACACATCGGCACTCGACGAGAAAACCGCGCGCGAAGCGATCGACGAGGCGGAACGCGAGACGGGTTTGCCGGCCGACGACCCGGTGCGTAACACCGGAGCCAAGATGTGGCACGCAGTGGAAGGACTGCTGGTGAAGCGATGATCGCGCCGGCAGCAATCGTCGCATCCGCGGCGGTGGTCCGACAGGTCGACGCGGTCCTCGAAGGGGCGATGGCGCATCAGCATCTGCCGGGTTTGTCGGTGGCCATTGCCGTCGACGGGCGCATCGTCTATGCGCGGGGCTACGGCTATCGCAACGTCCCAAAGCGCCTGCCGGCAAACCGCCACACGGTCTACAACATTGCGTCGACGACCAAGCAGTTCGTGGCCGCGGCCATTATGCGCTTGCAGCAGAGGGGTTTGCTCAACGTCAACGATCGTTTGAGTAAATACTATCCGCAATACGCGTACGCCGAACGCGTTACCCTGCGTCAGTTGCTGACCCACACGTCCGGCATTCCCGACTACCTGGATCAGTCGAACCTGCCGCCTCACGCGACCGCTGCGCAGCAGGTCGCCGCGATCGCAAAACTGCCGCCAGAGTTTCTCCCCGGGACGCGGTTTGAATATTCCAACACCAACTACGTCATCTTAGGGCTGATCGTCGAGAAGCTCACCCACGAGCCGCTCCAAGAGGTCTTCAAACAGTGGTTTTTTCGGCCGCTGAATATGCTCGACAGCATCGCGGTCGTGCTGCCGTGGACCTTGCCCGACGGGGCGATGGGGTACACCTATAAGAACGGAGCGTTTGTGGCGATTCCGCAAGGCGTTGCGGATTACGGCTACGGCGACGGCGGCATCGATTCGAGTGCGTACGATCTGAACGTTTGGGATCAAGCGTTGATTGCCGGGCACGTCGTTACCGAAGAATCGCTGCGGGCGATGACGACGCCGCCTCAAGCCGCCGACGGCGAGCCGATGCCGGGCGGCTACGGGTTCGCACTGGAGGTCGACACGCTGTTCGGCCATCGCGAGTGGCAGCACGGCGGCGACAACGAAGGCTTCCACACCGGCAACGCCGTCTTTCCCGACGACCGCTTCAGCGTCGCCATTATCAGCAACGGCAACCAGTTCTACTACGACTGGCTGCTCACGAAGCTGTTTTCGATATTCTATCCGCCGTCGCCGCAGCAATGGAACGAGTTCTATGCCGGCGCTCCGCACCAGAACGCCTCCGTAACGGCGCGGGCGCTCGGCGTGATGCGGCGCATGGAGGCCGGTACGATTAAGAAATCCGACGTGCTTGCGCCGGCAATCGCGTCACAACTCCCCGGCACACCGAAGCAAATGGCCACCGATGCCGGCGCCGTCGGGCAATGGACGCACACGGTCTACCGCGGGATGGAGTACCGCAGCGGTAACCTCATCTACAGTTACTTACTATTCTTTCCACGCGCAGTGGTTGCGTATTATTTCGTCCTGACTCCGCGCGGGTCGGTGTATGCAGCACTTCCGGTTCGTGCCGATTAGCGATTTTCGAAAGCGAGGGTTCGTGATGTATCAGTATATTCGTTCGGCTATGGTCGCAGCACTCGTGTGGGCGATGCTCGGTACGAGCGTCGCTTCGGCGGCGACGACGAGCACCATTACCGGAACGGTCCGCGGAACCGATGGCGCCCCGATCGCGGGAGCCGACGTAACGATCTTCGGGGTCGTTCGTCTGACGAAGAAAACCGACAACGCCGGAGCGTTCGCCTTTCAAGACATCACGACCGGCACGTACACGGTCGTCGTCAGCAAGCCGGGTTTTCAATCGTATCGCGACGAGGGTCTCACCGCATTCATCGGTGAGACGTTGACCCTTAACGTCATCCTCGCGCAGGCGACGTTCACGACGCTCAAGACGATCGCCAACGTGTCCACGTCAGAACCCGGCGTCGCGCCGCTCAACACGTCGACCGCATCTATCAACACGATCAGCGGGTCGACGTTCCTCGATGAGGGCAGCCAACAAGTCGCGACGGTGCTCAATCAAACCCCGGGCATCCTCACGACGCCGTACTCACCCGGAAACGGCAACCCGAGCAACGGCGCATCGCCCGGCTCCTACCAGACGCCCCAGATTCGCGGCGCGCTTCCGTACGAGACGGAGTCGCTCATCGACGGTCATCCCGTTTCGGTCGGTTCCGCGGGAACGTATTCGCCGAACCTCATCAACCCGTTCCTACTTCAGTCGGCCGAGCTCGTCAAAGGCCCGGGATCGATGCCGGTGGAGATCAACTACGCCATTAACGGCACGATCAACTACATTACGCTCGAACCTACGGCGCAGAACCGACAAACGTGGATGTTAGGCGAAGATAAATGGGGCGGCGTCTCGGCTGGCTTTAAGGCGACGGGTGAGACGACGAACCATAAGCTGGGATACGCGTTCGGTTACGTGAGTGACGGCGCTCCCGGACCGTTGCAAAACTTCCGTTTTAGCGGCTCGCAGCTTCCTCTCGACAACGGGCCGCCGGGCGGACCCTATTACGTGAACGGGCGGCAGCTCGCAATGGTTGGTTCTCCGGTCGGCGAGGGCCTCGGACCCCCCGCTTTCTCGCCCTATGCCGGCATGGGAATCACGTTCAACGAACCGCTCGTTGGTTGTTGCTACACGCTGGACACGGGTTATCATTCGACGTCAGAGCTTGCGAAAATCGTCTACAACTTCTCAAACTTTACGTCGCTGCGGCTCTCCTACTTGGGCGGCCAGAACGTCGTCGGCAACGGAGACGTGAACGCTTACGACACCTCGTCGGTCGGAACTACGGGCTTGCCGGCGTTTTCCTTCGCACCGTGCGGTACCGCAAATGCCGGCTTGACGTGCAATCCGTTTGCGACGGGTACGCCTTACAATTGCAAGAGCCCGGACGGCGGACCGAAGTGCGGCAGCGCAATTCCCTTCGACCTTAGCTCGTTTAACGGTGAGGGCAACACGTGGCTGCAGCAGAATCTCTACCAAGCCGAGTTCCGCACGTCGATCGGGCAAACGGGAACGCTGCTGGCGCGCTATTACACCGGCTCGCTGAATAACTACGCCGTTGAGGGACCGTCGGGGTCGCTGAACACGTCGCTCAACGCCTACGGTACGCTACCGCTCTGTCCGACCGGCACGACGTTCGATCCGAGTCCTCCGACGGCGGCCGGCGGTACGGACCCCAACGGATGGATGTGCCTCAAGGGCAAAGGTGCCGTCGCGCCGGTGAATACCACCTTTAGCGGCCAGCGCGTGAACTTCGCGACCCTTAGCCAAGCAAATCTGTTTTTCACTAACGATTCGATGAGCGGCGAGTCGCTTCAACTGCAGGAGCAGCTCGGAGAAAATTCGCTCACGCTGGCCTACGACCGCTCGGAGCAGGGCTCGGCGTCGACGACGGACGAACCGTCCGTCGGCCTTATCGTCTTCAGCCCCGTCGCGGGATCGAAACAGACCTTTCAAACGTTCTCGCTGCGCGGCAACGTCGCGGTCGCGCCGAAGCTGGCGTTGAACCTCGCCGACTACGAGATTAACTATCTCAGCCACTATTCGATCGACGGAGGCAAGACGTTTAACGACGCCTCGCACTCCTACAACGAACCGCGCGCGGCGTTCACCTGGCGGCCGAAGACCGATACCATCTATCGGCTCTCGGCGGGCGGATCGGTTGCGCCGCCGTACATCAGCCTGGTGTCTTCGGGCGGCCCGACCTGGAGCCAAATCATCGGCGGCGTGCCGGCGGCCGGCTGGATCCAGAATGCAAACAACGGCAATATCAGCGCCGAGACGGCATTTGGCTACGATCTCGGCATGGACCACCGTATTGCGCGCTCGACGTCGGTCTCGCTCGATTTTTATTACACACAGCTACACAATCTATTCTTGAGCGAGACATCGACCGTTACCGGTGCCGCCGCCGCGGGGTGTCCTAACGCGCCGTGCGAGCTCTTGCAGACGTCGAACCTGGGCCAGGCGCGCTACGAAGGCATCGAGTTCGGGCTCAATCACGTGCCGCAATTTGGGTTCGGTTGGAAATTACAAGGGTCGCTGCAGCGCGCCTTCACCTACAATCTGCCGCCCTACTTTTACTGCGCAGGAACGACCAATCCGAAGACCGGCGTTACGACACCGCCGGGGCCGGGCTGCATCAACAACACGAACCTCGCGGTCCTTCCCAACGCGAACTTCGGCGGGCAGCCCACGGCTATATCCGGAGCGCCCAACGGCGTCGCCGGCGCGCGAGTCCCCTACGCGAGCGGCTACACTGAAGTGAACTGGCTGGGACACTTCGGCCAGTACTACAACCTTGGCTTGACGTACTTCGGGAACAACAACGCGTACAACGAGCCGCCGTTTGCAGTGCTCTCGGCAAACATGCGCCTCAAGCTCAACGACCAGGGCTCGGCCGTGCAGTTCTCTGCAGACAACCTCACCGGTGCGTACGCTGCGCCCTACGCCGGCTTTTTCAACGGTATTCCGCTGCCGCTTGTCAAGGGTGCAACGCAGACGAGCTTGACGACCGGCGAGCAGGTGCCCGTCTCGTTTGCTGCCACTGCAGCCGGTAACTATGGACCGATGGACTTCCGCTTCATTTTAACGCAAGACTTTTAAAGGAATTGGTGCAGAAAATTGGTGCTTTGGACTCAGGCGAGTTTGGAGTGCGTCTGGCGAAACGTGCCGATTGAATGCCTGCGCCGAATCCACGCCGTCGCGGCGCGAAGGTCGACGTCAATCACGCGACCGTTTTGCGTAAGAGTCTTGGGCGCGATCGAATACTGCTGCGCCTAGCCGGCCACAGTCACCTCATCGTGCTGATGGGCGATGCCTTCGATCACGTTTGTCACCTACTTGGCGATAACGAACCCGAAGGGTCGCTCCTGGCTTGGGACGATGCGTTCGGAGGCATACAGATTTTTTACGCGCGTCGGGATGCGAGCTATCCTCTTGACAAGAGGCCGACGATTTTCGCAAGCCGTTATGTGGACGGTCAGATTCTCGGGCTTTCGCACGAGCAGCTCGAGATCGTCGAGTTCGGCCTGCACAACAGCCGGACTCCGGAAGAGTTTATTGCGGAGGAGTGGCTGCTGTCCGCGAAGTGGGTCTCAGACTCGTAGGGCTTTGTCGCCGTAGGGCTCAACCCTATCGTCGTGCAGTACGAACGGCTTTTCAGCCCCGTAAAACTGGGCTCTCGCACGGCGAAAAATCGCATCGTCTCGACGCCGCACGGTACCAATCTGGCCGTGGGCGGAAAACCCTCGCCCGAACTCATCGCCTATCACACGGCCAAGGCGGCCGGCGGCTGCGGCACGGTGATGATGTTCGGCAGCGCGGCGGTGAGCGAGCTCACGCCGATTATGGACAACCATGTGAATCTCTGGCGCGACGACGTCGAAGCGCCGTTGCGCGCGGCCGCCGATGCGGTGCACGCGCACGGCGCGCTCGCGTTCGTGCAGATGACGTCGCTGGGCAGGAGAACGTTCGCTCAAATCGATCTCACCGGACGCGGCCCGTCGGATACGTCGGGCGAGGTTACGCCGGAAATCTCGCACGTGTTGACGATTCGAGAAATCGAGCGCATCGTAAAAGACTACGGAAAGTCGGCAAAGCGTCTCAAGGATTGCGGCTACGACGGCTGCGATCTCGCCTTCTACGACGATCAGCTTCCCGACCAGTTTTGGAATCCGGCGATCAATAAACGGACCGACAAGTACGGCGGCTCGCTGGAAAACCGCATGCGCTTTTCGCATGAGGTGCTCGAAGCGATCCGCTCGGCAGTCGGACGCGACTTCGTCGTCGGGGCGCGCGTCTCGGGCGACGACCGCATGAAGCCGGGGATCGCTCGCGACGAGTTGCTCGACATTATCTCGCGGCTGGATAAGACCGGCGCCCTTGACTACTTCACCGTGACCGGCGGTACGATCGAAGGCTACAAGTCGCGCGGCTACAACATCCCGTCGTCGTACTACCCCCGTAAGACGTTTGCCGATCTCGCGTCGGTCGTGCGGGACCGCGTCGGCGCGACCATCATTCTTACCGGGCGCATCGTGACGCCCGACGATGGCGAAGCCGTGCTTGCCTCCGGCGTCGCCGACCTCGTCGGCATGACGCGCGCGATGATCGCCGACAACGATATGCCGCGCAAGGCGCAAGAAGGCCGCGCGCACGAGATTCGCACGTGCATGGGCTCCAACGAAGGCTGCATCGATCGCTTGTATTTCGGGCTGCCGGTACGCTGCGTGCAAAACGCCGTCATCGGTCGCGAGCTCCAGTACTTGAAGCTCGAGCCGGCGGCGCAGCCCAAGCGCGTCGCTGTAGTCGGCGGTGGGCCCGCCGGCATGGAGACGGCGCGCATCGCGGCGCAGCGCGGACATACGGTCGTACTCTACGAGCGCGCACGCGAGCTCGGCGGCGCCATTCGCGTGGCATCGAAAGCGCCGCAGTGGGAAAATTATCGCTCGATCGTCGAGTGGCTCGAGGCCGAGCTCGGCCGGCAAAACGTGACGGTGCACGCGGAACGCGCGATCGCACCGGACGACTTGGACAAGCTCGAGGCCGACGCGGTGGTCTTCGCCACCGGCGGCATCGCGCGCACGCCCTATCTCGACGTGGATCCCAAAGCGAACGTCTGCACCGTCGGCGACGTGCTCGCGGGACGTGCGACACCCAACGGACGCTGCG
This sequence comes from Candidatus Baltobacteraceae bacterium, assembly GCA_036488875.1. Lineage (NCBI taxonomy): Bacteria > Bacillati > Vulcanimicrobiota > Vulcanimicrobiia > Vulcanimicrobiales > Vulcanimicrobiaceae > Vulcanimicrobiaceae bacterium. Next base: position 67,872 of record DASXGW010000003.1, read on the forward strand.
TGGTTCTGGACGAGACCGGGTATACGCCCGGGCCTAAAGCGGCCGACGCGCTCGCGCAAGCCGGTCACGACGTCGAGATCGTCACGCGCCAGTACAGCCTCGGCGAAACGATCGGCATCACCCTGCGCGCTCCGCTGTACGAGCAGTTGTTACGCAACAACGTGACGGTCACCCCGCTGCACGCTCCGGTGCGCGTCACCGCCAACGGCGTGGTACTTCGCCACGTGCTCACGGACGCGGAACGTACGATTGCGGCCGATACCGTCGTCTTTGCTTCCGGCGGCCGCGGCGACGACGCGCTCTACGAAGCCTACGTCGCCCGCTTCGGCGATGCGAACGCTTATCTCATCGGCGACGCGTTCGCACCGCGACGGCTGCGCACGGCGATCGCAGAAGGCGCCGCCACCGGCCGCGCGCTATGACGGTACGCGCCGCGATCGTCGCTTGCGTGCTGCTCGCCGTCGCGACGGCATGCAGTCACCGCAACGGCGGAGCGGGAGATACGACGACGTTGCGCATCGGCTTTTCCACCGAGCCGCACTCGCTCAATCCGCTCGATCAGTACAACGGACAAGAGCTGGTCATAAACCGGCTTTATAGCGATACGCTCACCTCGTTCGATCCGAGCGGCAACCGCATCGTCCCAATCCTTGCGGCGCGCGTTCCGACGCGTGAGAACGGCGACGTGTCGGCCGACGGCAAGACGATCGTTTTCCACTTGCGCCGCGGCGTGCTTTGGCAGGACGGCACGCCGCTTAGCAGCGCCGACGTCGTCTTCACGTTCCATCAGCTGATGAATCCCAACAACAATCCGGTCTCGCGCTTCGGCTACGACGAGATCGACCGCATCGACGCGCCCGATGCATACACCGTGCGTCTGCATCTCCGGCGTGCGTTCTCGCCGATCGTCTCGACCTTTTTCGGCGACGCCAACGCGCCGTACGGCATCCTGCCCAAGCATCTGCTCGCGCACTACCAGTCGCTCGAACGCATCCCGTACGACGATTTGCCGATCGGCACCGGTCCGTTTCGCGTCGTCTCGTGGCGCCGCGGCGACCGCATCGAGCTGGTCGCCAACCCGCACTATTTCCTGGGCGCGCCGCGCATCGCGCACATCACGATTCTCTTCGCGCACGACGAACAGACCCTCGTCACGATGGCGCGCTCGCGCGAGCTCGACTGGGCAGCCGAAATCAGCCCGACGTTGTATCAGGCGGCAAGAGATATCCCGGGCTACCACATCGTGCTCGTCGCGCAGAACCGCTGGTACGGCATCACGTTCAACCTGCAGCGCAAGGCGCTGCAAGACGTCCGCGTGCGCCGGGCTTTCGAGCTCGCAATCGACAAGCGCGCCATCACCAACGCCATGACCTACGGAACCGCTTTGCCCGCGACGCAAGATCTGCCGTCGTTTCTTTGGGCGTCGGGAAGGTTGCCGCCGAGTCCCTACGACCCGGCAAAATCGCGCGCGCTGCTCGCGCAAGCCGGCTATTCGCCGGGGCGCCCGCTGCGTGTCGAACTCGCTTACAATAGCGGCGACGAAACGGCGCGCAAGACCGCCGTGCTGCTGCAAAGCGCGCTGGCCGGCGCCGGCGTGGTGCTCGCACTCAAAGGCTATCCAAACGAAATGCTGACGGCGCCGGCAGCGATGGGCGGCATCGCGTACGGCGGCCGCTTCGACGCCGATTTGGGACGCATCATCAACGGACCCGAGCCCGACAACTCGGCGGAATACTCGTGTGACGGTTTCCCGCCCAACGGCTACAACTTCTCGCATTACTGCACGCCGGAGATGGACCGGCTGCAAGCAATCGCCACGTCATCGTACGATCCCGCGACCCGCCGGGCCGCCTACGTCCGGATCGAGGCGCTGGTCGAACGCGACCTGCCGCAGATTCCGCTATGGTGGCCGCACGACGTCCACATCGTCAGCGATCGCCTCCGGCACTTCGATCCCAATCCGTTCGTCGAAACGTGGGACGCTTGGCGCTGGTCCCTGGCGCCTACGTAAAACTACCGATGGCGTGACCCGGGCAACAGCCGGTACCGTGTGTACTGAGTTCGTCTGTTTGTCCGGAGGAATGTCACGATGAAAAACGTTCTAGCGCTCGCCTGCTTGGGCGCCGCAATACTCACGGCGTCCTGCGCGCGAAACACTGCCTCTTCCGTCTTACCGGCGGCGCCGGGCGCCGCCGCCGACTTTACCACGAAAGACGTCGCCGCCGGCGACGTCAGCTCCCCGCGCGGCTGGACCGCGACGGCGACGCACGCCGTGCGCGTCAGCTTTGCAAACGATAAGTCCGCAGCGGCACGGCTGCCCGAAACGCAGCCCATGCGCATCGTCGTCGGCCTGCGCATGCGCGATCCCAAAGGCGCGCAGGACGCCGTGCGCCGCCACGAGCTGATGACGCCCGATCAGTTCACCGCCGCGTTCAATCCAACGCGCGGCCAAGCCGAAGAAGTGGCATCGTACTTGCGCGAGCAGGGGTTCAAGCAGGTCACGATCGAGCCGAATAATCTGATCGTGACCGGGATCGCGAGCGCCAAACACGTCGAATCGGCGTTCCACACGACCATTCGCGCGACGCAGGGCAACGGCGGCTTCGTCTATGCCAACGTCACGCCCGCGCTCGTCCCCGAGAAGTTCCACAAAACCGTGCTCGCCGTACTCGGCTTGCAAAACGTCTACGCGATGCACACGCACATCCTCAAGACGCAGCGCGCGTTCGCGCCGATGGCGATGCATCCGTCGGCCGCCGGCACCCCGCCGCCGTGCCTGGAAGTCGTCAACGGCGTGTGCGAGTTCGGCGAATACGGTCCGACGCAGTATCAAACCGCCTACAATGCCAACTGCACCGGCTGCACCACCGGCTCCAATACCGTTGTGGCCGTGATGGCCGAAGGGAACGTCAGCCAAGTTGTCGTCGATCTGCGTACGGCCGAGACGTTCTGGGGTCTGCCGAAGATTCCGTATTACGTCAAGAAGGTCGGCGTCTCGAGCACCGATACGGCGGGTATGGACGAATGGGATCTCGACACGCAAAGCTCCAGCGGTATCGCTCAAACCGTCAAAGCGCTCTACCTTTACGATACGACGTCGCTGACCGATTCCGATACGTCGCTCGAGTTCAATCACTGGGCGACCGACAATCTGGCGCGAGCCGGCAACGCGTCGTTCGGTGAGCCCGAAGACTTGGCATATGCCGACGGTGCGATGCAGCTCGACGACGAGATCTTCAATCAAGCCGCCGGACAAGGTCAGACGATGTTCGCGTCGACCGGCGACAACGGCGAAGGCTGTCCGGTCATTGCCGCAACCGGCGTACCGAATACCGGTCTTCCCACCGTCTGTTATCCCGCGGCGTCGCCCTACGTCGTCGCCGTCGGCGGAACGACGTTAGATACCACCGCCAACGGACAAGAACCCGGCGCGTACTACGGCGAGCACGTGTGGGTTGGCACCGGCGGCGGCGTCAGCAAGTGGGAAACGGCGCCGTATTGGCAGACCAACGGTATCTGCGCGCTGTGCACCGCGGGTAAAGGTATCGCCGATATCGCGATGTGCGCCGACAACAACGGCTGTCCGATGGACGTCTTCATTGACGGCGCGCAAACCGGCGTCGGTGGGACGAGTCTCGCATCGCCGCTGTCGATGGGGCTTTGGGCGCGGCTCGAGTCGCACTGGAGTAACAACCTCGGCTTTGCGGCACCGGTGTACTACGGCGTGTACGCATACTACGAGCCGTGTCCGATGGGTTCGACGGGCTGCAAGCCCTCGGGCGTACCGGGCAGCGACACGGCCGCGCTGCCGCCGGACACGACCGATTCCATTGGGGGTTTCCACGACATCCTGTTCGGTTCCAACGGCGTACCGTCGTCGGCATTGCCGGGATGGGATACGCCGACCGGGCTTGGCTCGGTCAACTATCGCGCCATGCAAAGCGCGGTCGGACACTCCTTGTTCTCCGGACACTAAGCCACCCTCCGCGGGCAGGCGGCTGCCTGCCCGCGGAGAAGCTTGGGCCCGTGAAAGTCCGCGTTTTTATAGCGGCGCTGCTAACCGCAGCGGCGCTTTTCATTTCTCCGCCTAGTCGCGCAATCGCCGCGCCCGCGTTGTACGTCGCCAAAGGTCCGGCCGGCAAAGTGTATCTATTCGGTACCGTGCATGTGCTGCGCGACGGCGTGCAATGGCGATCGCCGGAGCTCGAAGCCGCGATGCGCGACAGCCAAGATCTCTACCTCGAAATCGCGGACGCCAATAACGCGCCGGCCGCGTTGACCTCGATGATGAGGGCCGGCCTCGATCGCAACCATCCGCTCTCGACGAAGATCTCCAAAGCCGACGTCGCGCTGCTCGATGCGGTGGCCAAGCGCTACGGCCTGGGCAGCGAAGTCATGTTCGAGCCGATGCAGCCGTGGTTTGCGTTCATGATGCTCTCGGCGCTGCCCTCGATGCACGCGGGCGCCACGTCCGCAAACGGCGTCGACTTACAGATCCGTAAAGCGTTCGTGGCGGCCGGCAAACCGATTCGTGGATTCGAAACCTTCGACATGCAGGCGCACATCTTCGCCGACATGCCGCAAGCGACGCAAATCGTGCTGCTCGACTATCAACTGAAGAACATCGGGAAGCAGCCGGACGGCGCACAGTTGGATACGATCGTAAACGCATGGCTCTCCGGTAATGAAGCGACTCTCGCCACGACGCTCCAGCTCGACAAAGCCACCGATAACCCGATCGTGACGGCGCTGCTCACCAACCGTAATAAAGCGTGGGCCACCGCGCTTGCCGACCGTTTGAAGCAGCCCGGCACGTCGTTCGTTGCGGTCGGTGCCGCGCACTTGGCCGGGTCGGACGGCGTTCCGGCGTTACTGCAGAAGATGGGCTTCGACGTATCGCGCGTGCCGATCGCCGACGTGCCGGCGACGAGCTCGCCGTCGCCGCAACCGTCGGGGTCAGCATCGCCATCGCCATCGCCATCGCCATCGCCATCGGCGTCGGCAGCGGCGACGCCCTCGGCGACCCCGCAGCCGAAACCGGCCGCGATTACGCCGCCCACCGGCTGGAAGTCGCAAAGTGTTTCACTGGCGACCGGTCAAGTAAAGGTCGATCGCATGTGGCTCGATCCGCTGCGGCGGGGCGTCATCATCACGGCGCATCTCGACGTGGAGGGGCTCGACGGCGTCGGGCTCGACGCGCTCGATACGTTCATTCACCAAGGAATGGTTGCCGCAGCCGGTGCCGGCGCCGTCGGACCGTCGAAGCACGTAAAAATCTGCAACGGCAAGCAAGACGCGCTGTACACGACGATAACGCTCAAGAACGTCAAGGAAGAAACCGTCGTAACCCTGGCCGATCGCGCCTACATGGCGCAATACGTTCGCCGCAAAGACGTGCCGGTCGATGCTGCCGCGATGAAAGCCTTGATGTCGATGTGCGCACCATAATCGTCGCCGGGCCCGACGCGTGGGACGTCGTCGAGAAACTGGTGCGCGAGCTCTTAACGGAGCTGGGTGAAGAAGGGCGCGAGCTCGGCACGCTCAATCCGCGCGTTCGCACGCTTTGGGAAGCCCGCCCCAATCTCATGTCGGCCGTCATCGCCTTCGGCGACGACGGCGAGCCGATCGGCCTGCTGACGCTGAGCGAAGGCTTTGCGATCTACGCGAACGGCCTTTACGGAACGATCCTCGAGATGTACGTCGTTCCGCAAGCACGTTCGAGCGGAGTCGGACGGCGTTTGATCGAGCGCGCGGTCGAGATCGGGCACGAGCGCGGCTGGTCCCGCATCGACGTCACCGCACCGGAGTCCGCGGCGTGGGACCGAACGGTCCGGTTCTATCGCAGCTGCGGGTTCAGTCCGGCCGGACCGAAGCTGAAGAAACCGCTGTAAGGAGGCGAGTGTTGGCTGCTTATATCATCGCAAACATTCACGTAAAAGACCCCGAACGTTACGAGGCGTATAAGGTGCAGGCAGCAGCGTCGATCGCGGCGCACGGCGGCCGCTATCTCGCGCGCGGCGGAAAACATGAAGTGCTCGAGGGCCGCTGGTCGCCGCATCGGCTCGTCATCCTCGAATTCGATACGTACGAGGCCGCGATCGAATGGTACGAGTCGCAGGAGTACGATTCGCCTAAAGCGCTGCGCCTGCAGATCGCCGACTCGGAAATTGTGGTCTTAGAAGGCTTGTAACGGCCTTACCGTCGCCTGCTTAGTCCATCCTGATTGGGAACAAGCCAAGGCGATGCGATTACCCGACCGGCGGCGGCGCGAAACAACCCTCGAACGGCGATATCTGAGTTTCTTGGCGGAAGTCGGCCGGATCCTCGGCGAGACACTGCCGTACGAAGCAACTCTGCAGCGTGTGTGTGACGCAGCCGTGAACACGCTTGCCGACACGGCGACAATGTATCTCTACGACGAGGACCGCGAGCTGCAGCTCGTCGCCGCCGCGGACGTACATCGAGCGCACTCGGAACACCTTCGCGACCGTGCGGCTGCACTGCTGGGCGATGCGTCCGGTCCGCGTACCTTCCTGGAGTCCGTCATTCAAAAGGGTTCGGGAATGCTCGTCGCTCGGGTGGACGATCGTTCTCTCGATGCGGTTGCCGTCAGTCCCGAACACGCGCAATACCTCCGCGAGGGGGGCGTCTCGTCGTTTATCGTCGTTCCGCTAGTGGCGGCCGAATCAGAGGTGCTCGGCGCGCTGGGGCTCGTATATACGAAGGAAAGCGGGCTGCACTACGATGACGACGCGCTGATCTTAGCCGAGGACCTCGGGCGGCGATGCGGCGCCGCCATTGCTAAAGTGAAAACGATCGAAACCGCGGTCGACGTGTCGACCCGGTTTCAGTACGAGGCGCTTCCGAAGTCGCTGCCCCAAATCGCGGGCTTGGAATTCGATTCGTTTTACGAACCGGCATCGAGCGCGATGCTGGTCGGCGGCGATTGGTTCGACGCGTTCATGCTCTCCGACGGGAAGGTGGGCATTACGATCGGCGACGTGTCGGGACACGGCGTTAAGGCCGCGGCCCTCATGAGCAACCTTCGCTGCGCGCTACGCATTGCGATGCTAATGGAATCGAATCTTGCTAATGTGTTGGCGGCAGCCGATCTGCTCGTGCGTCAAGAGTTCGGATCGAGCATGTTCGCGACCGCAAACATCGGCGTCCTGGACGCGGCCGCGCGCACGCTCAGTTGTGTGGCAGCGGGACACCCCGGACCGTTATGCTGGAATGGCCTCGATCGCTCCGCAGGCGATCCGTTCCTCGAACGGGGTTTGCCGTTGGGTTTTCGCGATTTGGCCAAGACGAACGGCGACGCGCAGACGGTCGACCTGAACACGTATTCGTTCATCGTATTCTTCACCGATGGATTGCTGGAGGCGGAACGAGATTACATCGGCGGAGAAGCGCGCCTCACGCGAGCCATCGCCCAGCGGGCGATTCGCGAATCCGCGCATCCGGCAAAAGCCCTTCGCTCGGCGGTCGTTGGCCGTCGTCATCCCGACGACATTGCCGTATTGACCTTACGCGTCCGATCATAACCGGCTTTGCGCCCGCTTGCATCTGCAATAGATTCATATTTCTGAAGGCATAGCCGTGAAGGACAGCGCGCGCGTAAGAAAAACGTGTGGGTTCTCTTATTTCAGTACCCGTTAGCGAGGTTCCCGGAATGGTTAAACGTCCATACGTAGCGAGTGCGTTGGCGCTGGCGTTTGCAGTGACCGGCTGTCAGGGAGGCAGCGGTCTCAACGGCGCAAACACGCTCCCGTCAACGAACTCTCCAGCAACGAATCCAGGTGATGCGGCGGCAACTAAAGTTGCTCCGGCGCGCACGCTTCTCCGCGCGGCTCCGCACGGCGTCCGCACGTACGTCTTTCTGCCGCTGCGCAATCGAAAAGAGCTCGAAGAGCTCGTCAGAGAGCAGAGCAGCAAAGATTCGCCGATGTACCATCGGTTTCTGAGCGTCGCGCAGTTCCGCGCGAAGTACGGACCCACCGCGTCCGATCTGCAGACTGCGGCGCGCGCATTGCAAAGTAAAGGGTTTACGGCGACGATCACGTCGCAGGGCGTGGTCGCCGACGCGCCCCGTTCCACCGTGGAGCGCGTGTTCGCGCTGCATTTGAAGCCGCGCACCGGCGTGGAGGGCATGAAAGTCACGCCGCTGATAGCCGATCGGCTGCCGACGGTTCCGCGCGAGCTCAAGAGGATTCACGCGCAGGTGGCGGCATTCGCACCGGTACCGGTGATGAAGCCAATGTTCGCGATGGTCAGTAAGAAGCCGATCGCGCCGCAGAACCGTTACGGCCCGAGCGAACCTTTCTATTGGTACGACGATCTCAAGCAGGCGTACACGTATCCCTCGTATACGAGCGAGAACGGCGCCGGCAGAACGATAGCCATCGTAGCGGCCAGCGACTTCCTCGACTCCGACGTCGCCGCTTACTTCGGCCACGAGGGCCTAGCTGTACCGAACATCGTTCGTCGCCCGGTCGACGGGGGCGGAGCACCGTTCAACATCAACAGCGGTACCTCGGACGAAGTCTCGCTCGACGTGCAGCAGTCGGCAGGCTCCGCTCCGGGTGCGACCGTGATGGTATATGAAGCGCCCGACGCGACCTTCTTCCCGTCGTTCGCCGATATGTATACCGCAATCGACGAAGACAACCAGGCCGACGTCGTGAGTACGTCGTTCGGACTCTGCGAGCTGTTCTTCACGGCCGCCTATAACGGCGGTCAAGACTTAACCGGGCCATACCTCGGATTCTTCCACGATCTCTTCTTGCAAGGTAACGCGCAAGGGATCACGTTCGCGGAAGCGTCCGGCGACAACGGCGCGCAAGGCGGCGATTGCACCGATGTGAGCGGCGCCAACGCAACGTTCGGCGTCTCGGCGTGGGCCAACGACCCCAACGTCACCGGCGTCGGCGGCACCAATCTCGTAACGTCGTCGATCCCCGGTTCGCTGCAATCGACGTACGTGAGCGAGAACGCGTACCACGACAATTTCCTACCCGGAGACGGATTCGCCAACGGCGCGATCTGGGGATCCGGCGGCGGCGTCAGCACGATCTGGACGAAGCCCGCATACCAGAACATCGTGAAGACGGGATCGAAAATGCGTACCGTTCCGGACCTTGCAATGATGATGGGCGGCTGTCCGGGCGGATCGGCTCCCCCGTGCGGAACGAGCGCGGTTGCGTCGCAACGCAGCGCCTTCGTAACCGCACTAGCGGGCGGCCTGTATCTCTTCATCGGAACCAGCGGAGCGTCTCCTGAGTTTGCCGGATTGCAGGCAATCCAAGACCAGACTCTCGGCGGCCGGGCAGGCAACGTGAATCAGCTGATCTACGTGCTTGCAGTTGCGGGGCACAACGGTCCGCGTCCCGTCTTCCATAGCAACATCCCCGGCAATAACGGCTATCCGTCGACGCCGGGCTACAACTACGTCGTCGGTAACGGAACGCCGTACGGATCGCGTTACGCGCTCAGTCCGTTCGGCCCGCTAGCCGGCGATCCGCAAACTTCATCGAACCCATAACGCTCGCGTAGGAGAGAGCTAAGGAAAACGGCGCTCGGTTAACCCCGAGCGCCGTTCCCGTTATTGACATTCCGGCTGGGATAATATATAACTAAATGGTTATATGAACGCGACAGCCACCCTCGACTCGGTATTCTCCGCTCTCGGCGATCCCACGCGGCGCCGAATCGTCGAGCGCTTGGCGCGAGGCCGGCAGACGATCTCCGAAGTGTCCACCGGGTTTGCGATGTCGCAGCCGGCCATCTCCAAGCACGTGAAGATCCTCGAGCAGTCGGGGCTCATCGCGCGAGAGGTGACGGGCCGCGTTCACCACTTACGGCTAACGCCCAAAGCGATGGAAACCGCGTCGTCGTGGATCGAAACGCAACGCAAGTTCTGGAACGCGGCGCTCGATCGGCTCGATGCCTACCTTCAAGAATCTGCTGAAAAGGAAGAGAACCAATGACGACCTTCGAGTTGACCAAACCGGCCCCGACGTCGCTGGTGGTGCGGCGAACGTTTAACGCATCCGTCGACCGCGTCTTCGACGCCTGGCTCTCGCCCGACGTCATGCGCGCCTTCCTCGTCGGCGAAGCCAAAGTGCTCGACGTTACGGTCGACCCGCGCGTCGGCGGCACGTATCGCATTACGTGGGATACGCCCAACGGCGTGTGGTACGTCGGCGGCGTCTACCGGGAGATCGTCAAGAACGAGCGCATCGCGTGCACCTGGACGTGGGAAGAAGACGATCCCGCCGAGGTACACGAGTCTCTCCTCGAGCTCGATTTTCGATCGCTGGGCCCCAAGCAAACCGAACTCGTGCTTACGCACACCAAACTGCGCGATGAAGAGTCGCGCGACGGTCACGCCAAAGGCTGGTCGCAAATCGTCGAAAATCTCGCAAACGTGCTCGAATAAACGAGGCCGTCATGTGTCCGGAATGTTCTGCTACCGCGTTCATGGTGATCGCGGGCCTGTTCCTCGCACCCTGGCGCACGCTGCTTTCCGCACTCTTCACTATCAGGAGTCTGAAAAATGTCCACTAACACCGTATCGCGACATCACGTCGCCACGCGCGAACAATGGCTCGAGCAGCGCCTGCAGCTGCTCAAAGAAGAAAAGGAGCTGACGCGCCGCGGCGACGAGCTCGCCCGCCGGCGTCGCGAACTCCCGTGGGTCCGCATCGACAAAGAGTACCGCTTCGAAACGCCGGACGGCAGCAAGACGCTCGCCGAACTGTTCGACGGATGCTCGCAGCTGCTCGTTTACCACTTCATGTTCGGACCGGATTGGGATGAAGCGTGTAAGAGCTGCTCGTTCTGGATCGACAACGTCAACGGCGTCGACGTTCATCTGCGTCATCGTGACGTGCGCGCACTCGCGATCTCGCACGCACCGCTGCCGAAGCTCGAAGCGTACAAGAAACGCATGGGCTGGAGCTTCCCCTTCGCGTCGTCGTACGGCAGCGACTTCAACTACGACTTCGGCGTCTCGTTCGATCCCAAAGACCTCGACGGCGGCGTCGTCTACAACTACGTGAAGCAAAAAGAGCTCAACGAAGAGATGCCCGGCGTCAGCGCGTTTGTGAAAACCGATGACGGCAGCGTCTATCACACGTATTCGGCGTTCGGACGTGGTTTGGACCGGATCAACGGCGCGTATCAGTTGCTCGACCTTACACCCAAGGGACGTGACGAAGACGGGCTGGAGTGGCCGATGGAGTGGCTGCGCCGCCAGGACCAGTACTAAAGTACGGCGGCGGTCGTCCTTGGACGGATTCTGGACGACGGTCGCGGTAAACTCAACCTATGCCTCGCTTGTTATTTGGCGCACTTAGCGTCTGCTGCGTGGTTGCAATGCTCGCCGGCTGCAGTGCGTCGTCACGTGGCCTCACCGCCAACGACGCCCTGCCCGCCGTAGCGGCCCCGCCCGCGGCCTCGGCTCAAACTACGCACCCGGCGCCGTCGCGCCACCGAAAGGCGAAAGTTAGCTTGCGCGTCACGGTGCCGAGGCATCGCGCGCACTTTATTTCGTCGTCGACGAAGGGCATGAAGTTTGCACTCACCGGTCACGCGAGCCGGACTTTCGTCTTCGGTTTGACGCCCGCGTCGAACCCGAACTGCAGCGTGAAAAGCAGCGCGACAACTTGCACACTTTCGCTGCAGCTCGACGCCGGAACCTACGCGATGAACGTCACGACGTACGATGCCCCGCCATCGGGCAATACGTTCCCGGGCAGCGCCAAGGTCGTCGCCACGGCCCAGAACGTACCGGCGAAAATACGGGCCGGTAAACTCAATACCATCGACGTCAGCGTCGACGGCGTGCCCGCGTCGTTTTCCATTACCGGCGTGCCGAACGCAACGGCGGGAACGGCGTTCGTTTCGCCGCAAGCGTTTACCGTCGTCGCGAAGGACGCCGGCGGCGCGACGATCGTCGGAACCTACGGTAACCCCGTGATGGTCAGCTCTTCCGATGTTTACAAGGCGGCGACGATCGCGACGAGCGGCGCCGACAGTCCGCCTGCGGGCGAATTGATGAGCTCGAGCGATACCGCTAAACTGAACTACACGGGGCTTTCCATCGTGCCGGCGACGATTACCGCGAGCGCGACGGGTGCGAGTAACGCAACGGCAACGTTTACGCCCTCGCTGCAGCCGATCAACTTCACGGGCAGCGATACCTTGAACGCCTCGTTCACCGGCGTCGATCTCTATGCAACCAACAGCACAGGATCGAGCGAAGCGTTTACGGCGACCGAAGCCGGCTGGACCAACGCACCGTTCAGCCGGAATATCAAGGTCAACGGAACCTGCGCCTTCGCAACCGTTGCCCCCACCGAAGGTACCTCATTTACCGCGACCATCAAGTCAAATCCGTACGGTTATGGGACCAACGAGTGCGCCCTAACCCTCACCGGCGGCGGCCAAAGTTTGCAGCTGCCGATGTATTTCACCATTTACAATTGGACGAACGCAGAGCAGACGATCGTCGTGCCCGCCAACGTTACGCACATGACCATCACGGCGGCCGGCGGCCAAGGCGGAGCCGGCATCGCCGGAACGACGAGCGGCGGTAACGGCGGTGCGATAACGGCGACCGTTCCGGTAACGCCGGCGGAAACGCTCGCGTTATATGTGGCCAGCCTTGGCGGCGAGGGTTGGATGATCGCAGACCACAGCGATCAATCCCCGGTGCGCGGATATAACGGTGGCGGGGGTACGGGCGCGTCGGTAACGACGGGCGGCGCGGGCGGCGGTGCTTCCGACGTCCGCGAAGGCGGAACCGCACTCGCCAATCGCATCATCGTCGGTGGCGGCGGCGGCGGCGGCGGATCGCCGAGCAGCGGCGCAAACGGCGGCAACGGCGGCAATATTGCCGGCGCCGGCGGTACTGCTTCAGGCGGAACGCCCGGGACCGGCGGTTACGGCGCTGACACAACGCCGGAAGGTGGGCAGGCGGGAACCGATTACGGCAGCTGCATTTCGGACCCGCAAGCCGGGCAGTTGGGCGTCGGCGGAAGCTTGTTGTCAGGCTGCACCGTGGGCGGCGGCGCGGGCGGCGGCGGCTATTACGGCGGCGGTGCCGGCGGCAGCGGAGGCACCGGTGGCGGGGGCGGCGGCGGCGGAACGTCGTGGGTCGAGAACACCGCGACCAACGTCACGTATTCCGACGGCTCGCACCAAAACAACGGAGTTATCGTCCTGATCTTCTAACGAGGGGGCGGGTTAGCTCGTCTCCTTTGCGAACCGCGTCAGTGCGGGAATCGACGGAATCACGTAATAGGCACCGGTGAGCGGCGTCGTGTAGCGCGTAATCGCGTCGCGAACGCCGTCCTCGGTGCCGGCCATGCGTTCGAGCATCCGCTGCAGCCGCTGTTGCTCGCAGCTGAATCCAACGAACGTGGTACCGTAATCGACGACGTCGCCGTAGGGCACGTTGCGCCGGAAGATGTCGAGCTCGACGTCGTCAACGATATCCTTCGCTCGCGAAACGTGCGAATCGTCCGCCGCGCGATCGCCTTCGAGCTCGATGCTCTCGAGTTTGGTGCGTCCCATCGCGGCCTCTTGCTGTGCGTCGGAGAGCGCAAACCACGACTCTTGATGGCTCCACTTTTGAAAGAGCAGAATGCTGGCGCCCGCGCCCGTGCGATCGGCCGGAACGATCGCAATATCTGGTGCCTCCATCAGCGACGGGTTTTCGGTGCCGTCTTCGAAGCCCGTAAGATCGCGGCTATGCCGGTATGCCCAGCCGCTGAGTTGTCGCTCGAGCGACGCGAGCGGGGCGAGTTCCAGCATCACGCGACGGCCTTCGTCCCACACGATGTCGTACGACGCGGCTGCGAGCCACACCCACAAATCCGCTTGCGTTGCCGGCATCGTAAAGCCGTCGGGTCCCACGATCGGCGCGTCGAATCCGCGTGCGTCCGAAGGCGTGTCGCCGGGTGCAACCTCGCGCCAGAGTTCCGGCCGGAATCCGACGACGAGATTCATGCCGCCTACCGTGGTTCGCGGCTCGTGGAAGCTGGCAGCCGCTTCCACCAGCACGCATGCCGGGACGTCAGGTCGTTTCGAAAACTCCAGAAACAGATGCGCGGCATCGCCCAGCGCGAAAATGCCCGTTTGCGGAAAGCTCATCGCGCCCGAGGTTCTTCGCGTACGATGCCGTATCCGTTGCTCGATGAGCTCGACTCAGCTCCCGCTGCTCGCACCCAGCGAAGAAGTATTTCCCACGCTCACCGACGCGCAGATCGAGCGCGTCGAGCGTCACGGCCGCCGCAGAAGCGTGGCCGCGGGCGAAGTGCTGATCGAACCTGGTGAGACGTCGAGACCGTTTTTCGTGATCCTCGAAGGTGAGATCGAGGCGGTGCTGCCCAACGCGCTGGATCGGCCCGTCGTTACGGTCGGCGGTCACGGCCAGTTCACGGGCGAGATCAACACGCTCACCGGGCGCAGCGCGATCGTGCGAATTCGAGTCTCGAAGCCGGGCGAGTTCATCGAGCTCGATCGCAATCAAATGATGACGCTCGTGCAGACCGATGCCGAGATCGGCGAGATCATCATGCGCGCGTTCATTTTGCGCCGGCTCGGTTTCGTCCGCGCGGGTGTCGGCGACGTCGTGCTGATCGGATCGGTGCATTCCGCCGATACCGTCCGCATCAAAGAGTTCTTGATGCGCAACGGCCACCCGTATAACTATCTCGATCTCGAGCGCGACGCCGAAGTCGAACAGCTCATGAAGACGTTTCAGGTCAGTGCAACCGAGATTCCGGTGGTGATCTGTCGCGGTAAGACGGTCTTGCGAAATCCGTCGAACCACGAGCTAGCGCAATGCTTGGGATTCAACGAGTCGATCGACCGCAAGCATATTCGCGATCTCGTCGTGATCGGCGCGGGCCCGGCAGGTTTGGCCGCGGCGGTCTACGGCGCGTCGGAAGGCCTCGACGTGCTGGTAATCGAGACCAATGCGCCCGGCGGGCAGGCCGGTTCGAGCTCGCGGATCGAAAATTATCTGGGATTTCCGACCGGCGTGTCGGGACAGGAACTCGCAGCGCGCGCCTTCACGCAAGCCGAGAAGTTCGGGGCCGAGATCTTGACCGACAAAGCGCTGCGTCTGCACTGTGAACGCCAGCCATATCGCGTCCTGCTCGAAAGTGAAGAGGAGGTTCGCGCGCGGGCCATCGTGATAGCGGGCGGAGCGCAATATCGCAAACCGTCGCTCGAGAACTTAGAGCGGTTCGAAAATCTTGGCGTGTACTACGGCGCGACCAGGATCGAAGCGCAACTCTGCGCCGACGACGAAGTCATCGTCGTCGGCGGCGGGAACTCTGCCGGTCAGGCAGCAGTCTACCTTTCCGGAACCGCGAAGCGCGTCTACGTGCTCGTCCGCGGAGCAGGACTTGCCGAAAGCATGTCGCGCTATCTCAGCCGCCGTATCGAGGAGACACCGAACATCGAGCTCAAGACGCGCACTGAGATCGTGGCACTGCACGGCAGCGATAGACTCGAACGGGTCGTCTGGAAAAATACCGAAACCGGCGCGAGCGAAGAGCGTGCGATCGAGCACGTCTTCATGATGACCGGTGCGGCACCATTGACGTCGTGGCTCGACGGTTGCGTGGCGCTCGATGAAAGAGGCTTCGTGAAGACCGGTATGGATCTGACGGCCGAAGATCTCGTCGCCGCGCATTGGCCGCTCGTGCGCCGCCCGTTTATTTTCGAAACCAGCCTCCCCGGCGTCTTTGCAGTAGGCGACGTGCGCGGCAATAGCGTCAAGCGCGTTGCGTCGGCGGTGGGCGAAGGCTCGGTCGCGATCTCGTTCGTGCACCAGTTCCTCGCCCAGTAGCCGCTACTTCACGACGTCGCGCGTCTGGCCGCGCGCTTGGTACAGCGCCCAGTGCTTCTCTGCGATGACCGCAGGATCGACGGCGCCGCCGTCGGCTCCGGGCGTGTTTGCAATCGTGCGATACACCATCACCTCGCCGACGTAAACGCCTTCGCCCTTGAGACGTTGCGCGAGCAGCCCGACGAGCTTGTGCTTCGCTCCACTGGACAACGCGAGGCCCATCATCGCAGACGTGACTGCAGCCTGGTCCAGGTCGGACGAGATCGCGCCTAATGCACCGTTCGACACCATGATCGCACCGTTGCCGCCTTGTTTGAGATCGGGTAATGCTTCCTCGGCAGCGGCCAGCAGCCCGAAGACGGCTACGTCGAACACGCGATGTAACGCAGCCTGATCGCCCCCGAACAAGTCGCCGATTTCTAGGCCGCCGTACGCGTTCCAGTGCAACACGGTAATCGGTCCGACCTGAGAACGCGCCGTTTTCACGGCCGCGCGAATCGATGCCGGATCGCCGGCCTCGGCGGGAAACGCAAACGCGGTGATGCCCTGAGCCTTGAGCGCCGACACTCCTGCCGCGAGGCGATTCTCGTTACGCCCGACGAGTGCAACGGAGAATCCCTCCTTACCAAATTTCTCTGCCACCGCAGTTGCGGTGCCCGGACCGAAGCCCACGACCATAATCGTTTTGGACATGGAACTGCTCCCTACTTTTGTAGAACCGCTTCGACTTCGAGCTCGATGCGAACCTCATCGCCGACCACGACGCCGCCGGTTTCAAGTGCCGCGTTCCACGTGAGGCCGTAGTCTTTGCGGTTGATCGTCGTCGACGCGCGATAGCCGACGCGCTGTCCGCCCCACGGATCGGACGCATGACCTTCGAACTCGGCGTTCAGGGCCACTTCGCGCGTGACGCCGTGGATCGTCAGGTTGCCGTGAATCGTGAAGTTCGCAGGCGTGCCCTCGATGCGCGTACTGGCGAACTCAAGCGTCGGATACTTTTCGACTTCAAAAAAATCCGCCGACTTCAGATGTGTGTCGCGCTGCGGTTCACGCGTGTCGATCGTCGTTGTATCGATGCTCGCTTGGATGCTGGTCGGGACGTCGCTGCCGGGTTGAAGCTCGATCGTGCCGGACACGCCCGAGAAGCGCCCACGAACGCGGGTAATCATCAGGTGACGGACGACGAACTCGGCCGACGTGTGGCCGGGATCGAGACTGTAAAAGGCGGCCTTTTCGACTGCTTGGGTGCTCATTGCGCTCTCCTTGCCGCTTGTCTTGGGCGGCGCGGTGTGGTAGTGTTATGTAAGTAACTTTTCCATACCGACAAACTAAATACAAGTAGGCACCCGAAAGTGGTATAGGCACCAAATGGAAACCGCCCTCCTCCCACGCCCGAAGTTCGAACGGGACTGTCCGATTCGACTGGTCATCGACCGCATCGCCGACAAGTGGACCGTTCTGATGATGAGTCTGCTCTCCGACGGCAAGCCGCACCGGTTTAACGAGCTGCGCCGCAACGTCGAGGGCATCTCGCAGAAGATGCTTACGCAGACGCTGCGCGACTTAGAGCGTGACGGCCTCGTCACACGCACGCTCTATCCTCAAGTTCCGCCTCGGGTCGAGTACGCGCTCACGCCGCTGGGCGTAACGCTCTGCGATCCCATACAGCGGCTCGGCGAGTGGGCGATCGCGCACGTCGACGAGATCAAAAGCGCGCAGGCAAAGTTCGACGCGCGATAGTTACTCGGCGGAAACGGTGATCTCGAGCAGCCTGAACCCTCCACGCTCGATGGAAAATGCCATGGAGTTCAGTTCGCTTCGCTCGAGCACGCCGAGCGTCTCCCAGCCGCGCCGCTCGCTGTTGTATTCACGGAGCGTACCTCGAAGCGGCAGCAAATTTTCGTCCGAGATTTGAACGGGAGCGTAGATCGTCTCGGACCCGGTATTTCCAACGAGCAGAATGAGATCGCTATCTCGCCGGAGCGCAACACCAATCGTGTCTTTGGCGTAGATCCTGACCTCGTCGGACACATCGGTCGCATACACCTCGGTGCGCCAATCGGAGTCGATGGCACAGGTTGCATAAACGCACGGTCCCTCAGCTTCGCGGACGATGAAATATGAGAACCGTTGCCCGTGATAGGGAACGTCGCGCAAGGCAACCCAGTTCCAGCCCGCCGGCATGAGCGGATTCACTCGCGGCGCTCCCGGCAGCAGCACCAAGCCGCAGAGACCTTCTACGGCCGCCCACAAGAAGCGCGGCGGCTCCCACGGCGAGAGACGCATGCCGCGATTGGCTAAGCTTTCTCCGTCGAACCACTCGCTAAACTGGCCGGGCACCGTATTGTTCCGCTGCGGATCGACGCCGTAATGTTCAAACGACGACCGCAAAGCGCGGACCATGGAGTGCGGATGGTATCGCGCGGCCGCGAAAGCGTACCACCACGTCAGGCCGGGCCAAACGCCGCCCATTAGACCCGAGTTTGCCGCCGGATCGAAGCGTGGATCGAGACGCGAGACCGTTCTGAGTCCCGCAGGCGTCCAAAAGTCGGGCGAGTTCAGACGGCTGATGATGCGAAAGGCGGTGTCCTCCGAACACGCTCGCATGATAACCGGAAAGATTTCGTCACCGGTTACATCCGTGCGCGGGCAGCCGTCGACGTCGACGTTGAGATAGTAAAGTCCGTTCCGGGGATTGATGAGATGAGCGTCCATCGCGCTTCTGATTCGTTCCGAAGCGTCGGCGAACGCGGTTCGCTCCGCTTCACGCCCGAGCTCCTCGGCCAGATGCGCCGCGTCGCGCAACGCAGCCACGCACTCGGCGTTGATTTCCGTGACGGCACCGCTGATGCGATAGCCGCTCACGATGTTTCGCCAGCCCGCGATGGCCCAGACGTTGCCGCGAGGATCGTCGGCGGAGCAAAAAACCAGGCCCCGATCGTCGACTTGAGAGATGATGTACTGCGCCGCGCGCGCGACGGCGGGGTACGTCGTGCTCAGCCAATCCCAATCGCCCGTAGCGCGAAAATGATGGTTGACGGCGAGAATATAGAGCGGCGTGTCGTCGTTGATGTTTAAACCGTCGTCTTCAACCCTGCCGGTGATAGCGTCGAAGTATTCCGGCATTTTACCGTTCGGGTATTGGCGCTCCGCGATGTTATCGAGCAATCGGCGAGAAAACGACGGCAAGAAATGGTCGTTACCGTAAACGAACCAAGCTGCATCGCGGGTGACGACGTTCGCGTACGTTCCCGGATCGTTGGTGAAAGCCTGACCCGTCGGGTAGGAGGCCATGACGCGGCGCATGTTCACCTTACTCCACAGCGCTCCCTGATTGACCACCTGATCGGGCGTGAGTACCCGAGAGCTGCGTAATATCTCTTTAAGGGAATCGACGGTGCGTTCGAGCGCGTCGTCGGCACTCGGTATTCCGGCAAATCGTTGCAGTGCATCCGGCTCGCCGGAGCCGTAGACGCCGATTGCAAACCAAAACCGGCGGGATTCGCCGGGTGCAAGTGCGAGATCCCATTGGAGCCTACCGATAAGATCGCCCGTTGCCGAAGTAATACCATCTAGAGCGTCTTGATACGACGTGTCGTACGACCGCGCGTAGTCGGAATCGGCGGCGAAGCGCGTGGGTGGCTCGGATGCGCCGAAAACTCGAACCCAGTCGGGATTTCCGGCGTTGTATCCGATTAACGCGCGAGCAGCCTCGTCGTATCGCACGACGACGTCGGCGGTCGTGCTTCCGCAGAGCATGGCCGAGGCAATAACGCGCAGATCGTGCTTAATGACGTCCCGATTCTCGAGTTCGACCATCACGTAGACCACCGGCTGGTCGTCGCCGGGCTCACCCTTCGCCAAGGGAAGAAACGTCGTCTCGACGACGTCGATGATCTCGATAAGGGAGAAACGCACGCGTTGATAAGCGGGATGAATCTCCAGCATGCGCGGTTCGGCAGCAAAGATCCCCGAGAAGAACGTATCTGCCTTTTCCGGCCGGCCGGTATAGCGAACGTTAACCGTGCCGACGAGCGACTCTGCGATCGAGTTGAGAAAGATTCGCTCGATCGCGCCATCGCCTTTAGTCTGAATCCAAACCGCGCTGTTGCCTAGGCTCGCGCCCATCGCAAGTTGCGAGCCGGCAATGCTAAACGACTCCATTGCGGACGGTCATTCCCCGTCTACAAAGACGTAAACTGCGCCGGCCTATACCTTCTGTAGGTTTCGGGCACCGGCGATGAGTTCGGTGTACCTCGCCAGACGCGCGCCCTGATGGCGCGCGGCCGCCAAGACTTCCTGGGAGACCGAACCGTCCTGCGATGCGGTGTTGCTCGTGCCGTATGGGTTGCCGCCCGCGGCGTAGACCGTCGCATCGGTGTACCCAACCGGTATGATGATCGCGCCCCAGTGATAGAATACGTTGTTGAGCGCGAGAATCGTGCTCTCTTGACCACCGTGCGGGTTCATGGCTCCGCTAAACGACGTCACCGCCTTGTCGCGCAAGGCGCCTTTTTGCCAGAGCGATCCCGTAGTGTCGATGAACTGCTTGAGCTGCGCCGCCGGGCCGCCGAAGCGGGTCGGCGTCCCGAACGCAAACCCGTCTGCCCACTCCAGATCTTCCAACGTCGCCTCCGGCACGTGCTGCGTCGCGGCACGGTGTTCGCGCCAGCCCTCCTGCGTTGCGATCACCTCGTCGGGCGCCAGCTCGCGGACCTTGCGCAGCCGCGTTTGCGCCCCCGCGGATTGCGCGCCGTCTTCGACGGATTTCGCCATCAGATACGTGTGACCGTAGGCGCTGTAGTAGATGATCGCAACGTTTGCCACGAGTAACCCTCCCTAAGCCGGTTGTAACAGCGGATTGAGTTTGGACCGATACCGCCAGGCTACGACAAACCAGAGCACGGTGGCTACAAGCGGCATCGGAATTAAGGCGGCGGGCCACATCGTGACGTGGAAAGCCAAGATATTGGCGATGACTGCGGCCAGCATGACTAGCGCCAGCGGCACGAAGCGATTGATGACCAGCATCACGCCGGAAATCAGTTGGACGCCGAAGATGAAGTAGGCGAAGTGCGTCTGGACCATCGCTCCGAAGAAGGTCCCGGCCTCTTGCGGGATCGACGGCGGGCTCGGAATGAACGGCACGAAGTCGTTGAGCCCGAACGCGATGAACATCAACCCCAACAGGGTGCGTGCAATGGTGTAAAGTGCGTTTTTCACGGCTAAATCTCCATAAGGCCGCCTGCTTGGTCTTGTTCTGATCTTCTCGACAACTGTTGCCTAATCGGCCTATGTCGGGTATAATACAGATGTCGGGAAACCTCGTCAACCGACAAAAGGGCGAAAGTGTCGCTTAACCGACGAGAACGGAAAACTGATGGCTACCAACGCAATCGCGCAAGAGCAGCGGACCGACCCGCGGGTGACGCGCACGCAGAAGCTCATTCGCGATGCGCTTAAATCGCTGCTCGCCGAGAAGAGCTTTGAATCGACCAGCGTGCAAGACATCGCCGAGCGTGCGACGGTCAACCGAGCGACGTTTTACGCGCATTTCGCGGACAAGTTCGCGCTGCTCGATGCGATCATCCGCGACGACGTCGCCGCCAAACTTTCCGAAGGCAATCCGCTCAACGAAGCGGATACGCGCGAATTATTGCACGCGGTCGGTACGAACGTCTTCGGTTTCGTCGGACAGCACCGTGCGTGCAAGATCGACCGCGATTTCGAGCCGCAGTTCGAGAGTGCCATCGAGGCGCAGCTCGCTGAGCTCCTCATGCCGGTCTTCGACCATTGCACCGCGCTGCTGATTGCGTCGGCCCTCGCCGGAGCCGCGATGAGCTGGCGCCATCAAGCGCCCAAGACGGATCCCGGTCCAATCGTTAGCAACATCGTCGGCATACTCGTCGAGGGGGTAGAGAAGCATAGGGCTCCGGCGTAGCTACTCCTCGAGATCGGGTTGGCCGGTCGCGTCGAGAACCGAAATCTCGACCGATTGCAAGTCGAAGACCCGTTGCAGTCGCCGGAGCACGGTGTTATCGATTTTCCCCCGCGCGCGAAGCTCGATGAGCTTCGCGCGCTGTGCTTCGAGCAGCTCGCGTTGTGCTTCGCGAAACAGGGTCGTCTTGAGCGTTCCGCGTGCCGAGATGGCGCCGTCGCCGAACTCTTCTACGCGCGTCTGGAGCCTGCGGCGGTGCAGATCCAGGATTTCCTGGGGGTATTTACCGCTCTGCCGTAACCGTTCTAAGCAATCCAGTCCGGCGTGCGCTGTCGCGCGCAGCGCCAGTCGCTCTTCACGCGTGGCTTCGCCGTCGTCTTTGATGTGTAGCCGGCGAATGATCCACGGCAAGGTGCCGCCCTGCCCGATCAAGGTCACGAGCAAGACGATAAAGGTCAGAAAAATCAATAGGTCGCGGTAAGGAAACGGACCCGCAACGGTTTCGAGCGGGATCGCAAGTGCTGCCGCTAGCGACACGCCTCCGCGCATTCCCGTCCACGCCAGCAGGGCGACGTGCGACCAGTCCGGCTTCCCGCGAGCGTGCTCGGGTTCGTTCGTAATCGGCAACAGGCCCTGAGCGAACGTCCAGACCAGCCGCGTAACGACGCATGCGCCGGCGACCGCGACGCTCCACCACGTCAGCTCGGCGAACGAGTAATGTAAAGACGAAACGATCGAGTGAAAGCGAATGCCCACCTCGGTGAAGATGAAGGCGTTCAAGAGAAAAACGACCGTCGTCCAAAACCCCGTCAGCAGTTCCCGCGCGCGCGGCTGCAGCAGGTTCGGGGTGAAATGGCTGAGCACGAGGCCTGAAGTTACGGTCGCGAGTACGCCCGACGCGCCGATGTAATACGCCGGCAGATAGGAAAGGAACGGCACCAGTACCGAGATCGTAGCCTGAAGCGTGTCCTCTTTGAGGGCGCGCCACGCGACAACCGCGACCCCGGCGGCCGCGGCGCCCAGGATCACCGACTCGGCGACCGTCACGACTAACGCGCCTGCCGTATGCACGAACGAGAATGATGCGCCGACGACCGCGGCAATCCCGACGCCGTAGAGAATCAGCGAGGTCGCATCGTTGACGAGACTTTCGCCTTCGATCGTTCCTATGAGGTGTCGCGGAACGTTGAGCTCGTCGGCGATTGCCGCAAAGGCAACTTCGTCGGTTGACGAGACGATTGCCCCGAGCACGAAGGCGACGCCCCAGCCCATTGCGGGAATGACGGCATGGGCGATGACGGCCACTACGACCGTCGTGACGATGACGAGGCCGAACGCCATTTGGAAAATCCAAATGGCGCTCGAGCGGAACTCGCTCGTCGGTGCGGTCAGGCTCTCCCAATAGAGCAGCGGCGGGAGGAACACGACCAACACGAGGTCGGGCGGCAGCGGAAACGTCGGCACGCCCGGGATATATCCGATCACCATCCCGCCGAGCACCAGCACGATCGGGTAGGCGACGTTGATCCGGTTCGCAATCGTTACCAGGACGACGATTGCGATTCCGACGACGATCAGTGCGGCCACGCCTAGGTTCTACGAGAAGGCGCCGCGCAAGGCCCCTGGAAAGAGGCGCCTATGCAATATTTAATCGCTGTGGCCGCTTTTTCGCTCGCCCAAGTGATGAGCGCGCCGTTTGTCGATCACCTCACCGCTTCGCCCGACGGCACGGTGCTCGTCTGGAAAACGTACGAGCGCGGTCAGTACAATCTGTACACCAACGCCGGTGGTACCGTGCACCGCGTGACGCCGTATACGGCCGACGACGGTCTCGATATCGACGACGTGTCGGTGCTCTCGACCGACGACGCGGTGATTTACTCGCGCGGTGGCGTGAGCGACAACGGCCAAGGCGACAATATCAATCCGCTGTCTAAGCTGCCGCCGCCGGTGCGTACGGTCTACATTGCACCGCTTGGCGACGGCACGCCGGTCGCAGTCGGCGAGGGGCTCAAGGGAACCGTCTCACCCAAGAACGACACCGTCGCCTGGGTCTACAACAACAACCTCATGACGGCGCCGCTGCAGAAGAACGGCGCGACGTATACGGTCGGCAAGGCAACGCAACTCGCGATTCGCGGCACGGTGCAGGATCTCGCGTGGTCGCCCGACGGTTCGCGGATCGCCTTTACGAACAATCGCACGGATCACGCGTTCATCGTCATCTACACCCCGGCGCAAAACCGCTACGTGTACGCGACCCCGGATTTCACCAACGACGCGAGCCCGGTGTGGTCGCCGGACGGCAAGAAAGTCGCGTTCCTTCGGACGCCCGGCAACCGCAGCGACGAAAACGTGTATCTGCGGCCGGTGCGCCAGCCCTGGTCCATCTGGGTCGCCGACGCGAACACCGGCAACGCTCGCAAGATTTGGGAAGCGCACCGCGGTATGGGCGCGCAGTTCTATCAAGACGAAGGGAATCCGGAGCCGTTAGCTTGGCTGAACGACGGAACCAATATTGCGTTCTTGTGGGAGGGTGACGGCTGGTTGCATATCTACGCCGTTGCGTCGAGCGGCGGGACGGCAAAGCGCCTCACCACCGGCAACTTCGAAGTCGAAGAGTTCGTTCCGTCACTCGACAGGTCGAGCCTCTACTATGCCACCAACGAGGGCGCCATCGATTGGCGTCACATCTGGGAAGTCGGCCTGAGCGCGCAGCCGCATCAAGTGACCGGTGGGGCGCCGTTCAATCAGTGGAGTCCGACGCCGCTGACGCAACATCGCTTGGCTTACGTTCGCGCGAGCTACAACGTTCCGCCGGTCGTGATGATCGGCGACCAAGCGCTCACGGCCAACCTCACGCCTTCCGAATTTCCCGCGAACGATTTGGTACAGCCGGAGCTCGTGACGTTCAAAGCCCCCGACGGCTTGACGATTCACGGTCAGCTCTTCGTGCCGCGCACCGCAGGCCCGCATCCCGGCATCATCTTCGATCACGGTGGTCCGGTTCGCCAGATGCTGGCCGGCTTCCATTACATGGATGCCTATACGTTCTTGTACGAGGAGAATCAGTATCTTACCAACCTCGGTTTCGAGGTGTTGTCGGTGAACTATCGCAGCGGCGTCATGTACGGACACGACTTCCGCAATCCGCCGAAGTGCTGCTGGTGGGGCTCGTCGGAGTATCAGGACGTCGTTGCGGGCGCGCACTTCTTGCAGAAGCAGCCGGGCGTCGACGCCAAACGCATCGGGATCTACGGCCTCTCATACGGCGGGTTGCTCACGGCGCTCGGCCTCGCGCGCAACTCCGACATCTTCAAGGCCGGCGCCGACATCGCAGGCGTGCATAACTGGGCGTTCGACATCGACGTGGGCTACGGCAAGCCGACCGGTACGCCCGCACAGCGCAAGGTTGCCTACGATGCGTCCGCGGTGGCATCGCTTGACAAGTGGACGTCGCCGGTGCTCATCTCCCAAGGGGACGACGATCGCAACGTCCCGTTTGCGGAAGGGATCGATATGGCGACGCGGCTGCGCGACAAGGGCGTGCACGTCGAAACGCTGGTGTTTCCGAACGAAACGCACGAGAACCAAGTTTGGGCCGATCTGGTTCGGCGCTACAACGCCGTGGCCGATTTCTTAGTGCGAATGCTGCACTAACGGTACCCTGACCCCTCGGGGAGAAACCGATGCGGCGGTTAGGGTGTCCATGGCTGTTAGCACCATGAAACCGTTGCAATCGATCGCCGCGACCGCGGCACTCGCTTTCGGAGCCCTCCTCGCAACCGTCACCGCGGCATCAGCCGCAAGGGAGAAGCCGCCTGTCGTCGCCATAGCCGATCGCGGCGCTCCGGTCGAAAACGTCTCCATCGAGACCTATGGCTTCGTAAAGCCCGAGGTGGCGATGCGCTATCTCGCGCTCCACAAGGGCGATCCGTTGACGCAGAGCGGCGTCGATCGGGATTACCACAACTTGGTGACGCTCGGAGGGGTGCGGACGCGCCTGCAAATCTCGCGCGATGCAGCAACCGGCGGCGTAATGCTGCATTGGATCGTCATGGGTAAGTGGCTCGAACCGACCGACCACCCGTTTTACGCCGATCAGCCGCTCTCGTTTCCGATCGAAGGCCTCGGGTGGATCGCATCGTCGCCACAGCTCGACGACAGCGGGTCGCAGGTCTCGTCGGTCTCGCAGCTCGCGCTGCGCGCCGATCTGCTGCGCCTCGTGTACACGCGTCCGATTTCGGTCGATCCCCACGGTGGGCGCGAGTCGGATCTCATCGCAGACATCATCCAAGGGCGCGGTGTTTTTCGTCAGAGCGCGCCCGTGGCCGTGAACGTCTTTAGCTGGTTTAGTGGCGCCGAAGCGCTCTACCTCAACCGCGGTACCGACGGTAACCAGTACGAAATCGGGTTACGCGAAGGGCGATCCACCAGCGATCACTCCACCTATATTACCGCGCCTTCGATCTACGAGACGTTCTATCGGCCGTCGCGAACGAACGCCTTGGAGTTCGGATTCTCCCACGCGTGCCTCGTACCGCCGACGCAGTGGCATCCGCCTTACTGCGACATGCAGTATCGCGTCGAAGCGTTTGACGGTTTCGGCGGTTTCGGAGCGACGAACGAGTACCAGCTCTATATTGCCGATATCGCGCGGTACTTCCGCGTCGGCCAGTCCACGTTCGTGTTGCACGGAGGGATCTACCGCACGGGCGGCGTCGTCGCGAGCAGCGGTTTGATCTGCGCGACCGGTCTTCACGGCTACGCAAAAGGGACGTGCGGTACCGATGCCAACGTCGTGCAAGGCGAGTATCGTTTCGCCGACGCACAGCCCGGAAACGTGAAGTTCTTTCTCTTCGAAGAAGCGGCCTCGAGCCGCGTGCGCGAGGGGTCGCAATACTTTGCGCCGCCAAACTTCGTTTGGCGCACCGACACCGGCGGCGGGATCATGTATAAGGGCGTCCGCCTCGATCTCGCATACGGCAATCAAGGTGGGCGCTTGACGTACGAGCTGCAGGGACAACTGTTTTAAGGGCGCGGGACCTGCACGATCAGCGCCTGCTGATAGTTGTCGGAATAGCTGAGGTTGAGGACGTCGTAGGTAAATCTCCCCGAGTTCGGTGAGTCGATGGTGACGGACATCTCGGCCATCGGATGCTCGACGTCTTGCGAATCCCAAAGCGCGGCGAACTCCGGCTCCGTGCGTAACGCTTCGAGCAGCGCGGCGTAACGATCGTCGGCCAAGTTCCGTCCCCAGGATAGCCGGAACATTGCGACCAGCCTGCGCGCGAACGCCGGCCACGAATCGCCCAGCGGCGCGCGCATGCGCTCGTCGACGAAATAGCGCAGCACAATGTTAAATGGCGGATTGCCGGGCTTCTCGATGTCCCAGACTCTGCTATACTCCTCGTTCCAATCCAACACGTCCCAGGCGCGCCCGATCACGTACGCCGGCGCGTGTATCCAGCGATGCAGCGCCTCGCGAACGATCGGGTCGACCGTAACCGGTTCGGTGTGGCCCGAAATGCGTTCCGCCAAGCCTTGCAAATGCGCTCGCTCCGCGTCGCTTAACCGCAGTGCGCGCGCAATGCTCTCAACGACCTCGCTCGACACGCCGCGGGCCGTCCCGGTTTCGAACATCGTATACCACGTGAGGCCGACACCCGCGAGCGCGGCAACTTCTTCGCGCCGTAGGCCGGGAACGCGCCGCCGGCCGCCCGACTGTAATCCGACCTCTTCGGGCCGAATCCGAGCGCGGCGCCCTTGCAAGAACTGCCGCAACTCCGTGCGGCGCAGCTCCTCGTCGCTCACCCTATCACCGTCGCTGATATCATAAACGCGCTGCTGGCTACCCGGCGCCTTCGGTGTTACAACGTCGTCATGAAAAAGAATTGCATTTTCGTCACCGGTGCCACCGGCTTCATCGGTTCGGCGATCGTCAAAGAACTCATCGAAGCCGGCCACGAGGTGCTCGGTTTGGCCCGCTCCAGCGCGGCGGCTGAGTTGCTTGCCGCGGCGGGCGCCCAGGTGCACTGCGGCGACGTGGAAGATCTCGACAGCTTGCGTCGTGGGGCGCAAGCATCGGACGGGGTGATCCACACCGCCTTCAATCACGACTTTTCACGGTGGAAGGAGAACTCTGAGAACGACCGGCGCGCGATCGAAACGCTCGGGCAAGCCCTGATGGGTTCGGGGCGCCGTTTGGTCGTCACGTCCGGAACCGCGATCGTAAGCGCGACGCCGGGCCAACTCGCAACCGAAGAAACGAAAATCGCCATTACGTCCAGCGAGGTTCCGCGTGTGGCGTCCGAAGAAGCGGCCGACGCAATCATAGCGCGCGGCGCCGACGTTTCGGTCGTGCGCTTATCGCCGACGGTTCACGGTGAGGGCGACCACGGGTTCGTTCCGATGCTGATAAAGACCGCTCGCGAGAAAGGCGTGTCGGCGTACATCGGTGACGGGCAAAATCGTTGGTCCGCCGTTCATCGCGTCGACGCGGCACGGCTTTTCGTTCTGGCGCTCGATAAAGGAGAAAAAAGCGCGCGCTATCACGGCGTGGCCGAAGAAGCGATATCGTTCCGCGCGATCGCCGAAGCGATCGCGCGCGGTCTCGGCGTTCCGGCCCGGAGTTTATCGCCCGAAGAGGCGGCCGACCACTTCGGCTGGTTCGCGCACTTCGCCGCCCTCGATGCGCCGTCGTCGAGCGCATTGACGCGCGAACGTCTCGGGTGGACGCCGGTGCATCCGATGCTGCTCGACGATCTCGCAAATGCCGGCTATTTCACAACCGCCCCGGCAGGCCGTTCTTAGAGACTCAGCACCGCGAGACCCGACGCCGCGTCCGAGCGTTTTTGCAGCGGCGTCGGGCTCTCGGTCAAGAACAACTCGCACGTCGGGCGAACGCAGGCTTCGAGAAGATGACCGCCGTGCGCCGTGCCGTCCTTCCTCCCAACGACCGCGTGCGCGTGAACGACCGGTTTGCCTTCGGCTTGCACCAAAGCGACGGTGCCGATTAGAGACAACAGTTCGAGCTGTTCGTTGAGAACGACCGACGCCTCGTATTTCTTGGTCTCCCAGTTGAACCACGCCAGACGACACGAACTCAACCCGCCGACCGCCTTGAAGCTGGCTGCCGACAGCGACTGTTCCGTCGCGAAGCGGGATAACGTTGCCGATATCTCGTCGCCGGTTTGAAACACCAGTACGAACGTTTTCGGCCGGCTATCGATCTGCTTGAATCTCATGCCTCCCTTTACCCGGGCTCATGCGCGGAAGAGGCGAACGTTGAGCGCAAACGCTCGTTGCCTGTCCGTTCTGTGGGTTTCAAGCTCCTTGAGACGTGCGAGGATGGCTCGAACTTCGCGCAGTTCGCTTCGATCGAGATAGACGATCGATTGGCGCCAACTCAAATCGCCCGCGTCGATCGGCCGGCGTGCGGCCGACCGTTCGAATAGCGCGACTTCCGCGGCGTGCAGCGCGAGCAGGTTGCGGCGCAACGCCTCGGTCGAGCGCTCGCGACCACGCAGCCGTATGCTGCTGGGAGCGGTGGGTGCTGTAGAGAACGCTTTTTCGGGCGCTCCTCGGCCCTCGGGCGGCCGCTCGATGGTTACGATAAACCCAGCCTGCGCCAGGACCTTGAGGTGCCGGTAGAGCGACGCTTGCGATATGCGGGGAAGCTCTTCTCGCAGCTCGCGCGCGCTGAGCGGTCCGCTTAGTTGAATCACCGTAAGCAGTTCCAAGCGCTCGGGATGGATGATGGCATCTGCGGGCGACGGTCTCTTGACGCGCGTACTCATGGGCTATATATTATCAAAAATGATAATAATACCTTTGCTGGCGAGCGTCGCAATCGCCGGTGCCTTTACCGCTGCGCACGGGTTGCGGTATTGCGGGAGCGTGTCGGGCGCTTCGAGCGGTACGCAGTGCGCCGTCGTGGACCTCGATAACGGTGCGTATCGATCGGAGTTCAAGAGCGGTCCGTTCGTCCAGGCTCAAGGTTTCGACGGTACGGCATGGGTGCAGAGGAACGGCCTCGTCAGCGTCGTCGACCTGCCGGGACTGCGTCGCGACGCCGTCACGTTGGCGTATCTTCAAAGCCAGGGGTGGCTGAGAAACGGGGCGGCCCCGAGAAGCGGTCGCGTGACGCTGCAGCCGGCCGGCGGATCGAAAGTGGCGCTCTCATTCGATGGGAACACGCATCTCCTAACCGGAGCGGTGGTCGACTCCGAATATGGACCCGATCGATTCGATTACCGCGATTATCGCCAAGTCGACGGCATCGCCTGGCCGTTCGCAACGATCGAAACCGATCCGACGGGCGCCCGGACGGTTACGCGGCTGACCGGGTTGCAGGTGTTGCATTCGATTCCACGCGCAGCGGTCTCCCCAGACCGCAATGCGAAGAAGCCCGCACTTACCGGCGTCGTGCGCGTGCCGATGCGGTCCGACGCGCCCACATACATGGCGCACATTCTGTTGCCGCTGCGCATCGACGGCCGGCCGGTGCAAATGCTCTTCGATACGGGTGGTCAGAACAGTCTCAATCCTGCCGCGGCTACGCGCTTGGGGATCGGCGCATCGGGCGCGATCTCCGTCGGAGGAAGCGGAGGGTCGAGCGCGCGGGCGCGGATCGCTCGTGTCAAGAGCATGGCCGTCGGCGATGCGTCGCTCGACGATCAGCGATTCATTATCTTCCCGCTGCCGTATCAGATCGCGCACCCCGCGTACGGCGTTCGTGTCGACGGCGTCGTCGGCTCGGAGATTCTCGAGAACTTCCGCGTGACGATCGATTATGCGGCGCGGTCGTTCGTATTGTCGTCGCTAACGGCGCCCTCAACGGCGCGAGGGGTGACCGTGCCGTTCTGGAGCGACGGTTCGCACGCGTACGTCCAAGCGTCGGTCGATGGCGCTTCGGGTCTGTTCGGCATCGACACGGGCGATCCGGGGGGCGTTACCGTGTTCGGTCCGTTCGCGAATCGCCACGGGTTGTACCGATCGAAGGGCGTGCGCTACTTCGGGTTGGGCATTGGCGGGGCCGACGCCGAGGATGAATACCGCGGGAAGACGATGCGCCTTGGCGGCGTGACGTTGCTACAGCCGATCGTCAAAGTCTCGCGCAGCACGTCGGGCGATTTCTCGGCGAGGTCCGTAGCGGGCAATCTCGGCGCCGACGTGCTCTCGCGGTTTACGCTGACCTTCGACTACGGTCGCCGAACCGTGACGTTCGCGCCTAATGCAGACGTTCGAAGACCGTTCCGGCAAGACATGACGGGTCTGACCGTCGTCCAACGTAGGGGCGGCAGCTTGTACGTGGTCGCGGTGGCTGAGGGTACACCCGCAGCGGAAGCCGGTGTAAGGCCCGGCGACGCGATCGTGGCAGTAAACGCCACGCGGGCCGTCGAGATGGGCGTTAAAGACTTCGATCGCTATCGATTCGCCGACGTACCGTTTACCGTGACGATCGAGCGCGGTGGAACGCATAAAACCCTTTCGCTGCGTCCGAGGCTTCTGCTGTAGGTGGTGGCGGCGGCGCTGAACCTAACGGCTTCATTCACGGCCGCCGGCGCGCAACCCCCGCATCGCCCTCGATCGTCTCGAAGTCGTCGTCGCCAAGCGTGAAGTTTGCCGCACCGACGTTCTCTCGCAGATGCCCCACGCTCGCGGTTCCCGGAATCGGCAGCATCACCGGAGACTTCGCCAGCAGCCACGCGAGCGCGACCTGCGCCGGCGTCGCGCGCAGGCGATGCGCGATTGCCGCAAGCGGGCCGCCGGCTTCGGCGAGATCGCCGGTCGCCAGCGGGAACCACGGAATAAAGCCGATGTTTTCGCGCGTGCAGTACGCGAGAACGTCTTCGGAATCGCGCGTTACGAGATTGTATTCGTTCTGCACCGATACGACCGTGGCAAGCCGGCGCGCTTCCTCGAGCTCGTCGACCTCGACGTTAGACACGCCGATGTGACGAATCTTTCCTTCGCGTTGAAGCTCGACCAGCGTACCGATCTGCTCGGCGTAGGGAAGTTTCGGATCGACGGTGTGCAGCTGCAATAAGTCGATGCGTTCGAGACGTAAGCGCTTGAGGCTGCCTTCGACCGCCTCGCGCAGGTGCTTCGGCCGGCAATCCGGTTCCCAGCGGCTGGGCCCAGGCCGCACCAAGCCGGCCTTCGTCGCGATGACGAGATCTTTAGGATATGGATAGAGCGCTTCTGCGATAATCTGCTCGGAGACGAAAGGCCCGTACGAATCCGCCGTATCGATCAAGGTGACGCCGAGATCGAGCGCGGTTTTCAAAACGTTGATGCACTCCGACCGATCGCGAGGCTCGCCCCA
The DNA here is from genome assembly GCA_036488875.1 of Candidatus Baltobacteraceae bacterium. Taxonomy (NCBI): domain Bacteria; kingdom Bacillati; phylum Vulcanimicrobiota; class Vulcanimicrobiia; order Vulcanimicrobiales; family Vulcanimicrobiaceae; species Vulcanimicrobiaceae bacterium. The sequence goes on from DASXGW010000003.1 coordinate 100,005, forward strand.
AATACCGTTGCCGGTCAGGCGCATGGCGCCGAATCCTAAACGGTGGACCTTGAGATCGCCGAGCGTGAACGAGCCGCTTGCGGCTGCGGAGGGTGTGGCCGTGCGTGACGTACTCATGAAAACGTCGATACGTCACTACTGGAAATGGTTGCGCCCGGCAAAAGAAGAGCGGCGTGCCGGACGGCACGCCGCTTCTATGGTTGACGCCCGAACGCTCGATTGCTACTTCGTTACGAGCAGATCGAAGCGGTCGAGGTTCATCACTTTTTCCCACGCCTTGACGAACGCGCGAACGAAGTGGTCGCCTTCGATGGCGTAAACTTCCGAGATCGCACGAAGCTGCGAGTTCGAACCGAAGATGAGATCGCAACTCGTGGCCGTCCACTTGACGTCGCCGCTGCGACCGCGTCCCGTGTACGTGTTGTCGGCGGCCGCCTTCTCCCATTTCGTGTTCATGTCGAGCAAGTTAGTGAAGAAGTCGTTCGTCAGTACGCCGGGACGATTCGTAAAGACGCCGTGCTTCGAGTTGCCCGTATTAGCCCCCAGCGCGCGCAGGCCGCCGACGAGCGCCGTCATCTCGGGAGCGGTCAGCGTCAACAACGCCGCGCGATCGACGAGCTTCTGCTGAGGCGGACGCGACCCGTTGCTTGCCAGATAGTTGCGGAAACCGTCCGCCAGCGGTTCCATGACGGTGAACGAGTGCTCGTCGGTGTTGTCTTGCGTTGCGTCGGTGCGTCCCGGCGCGAAGCCCACCTTCACGTCGTGACCGCCGTCCTTGGCGGCTTTTTCGATCGCCGCGGCACCGCCGAGCACGATGACGTCGGCCAGCGATACTTTCTTGCCGCCGGAAAGCGTGGCGTTGAACTCGGTCTGCACTTTCTCGAGTGCTTTGAGGACCTTTTCAAGCTCCGCAGGCTGATTGATTGCCCAATCCTTCTGCGGTGACAACCGAATGCGTGCGCCGTTGGCCCCGCCGCGCTTGTCGGTTCCGCGGAACGTCGAGGCCGACGCCCACGCGGTGCTAACCAGCTGCGCAACCGTCAGTCCCGATGCCAAGATGCGCTTCTTGAGCTCGGCAACGTCCTTGTCGTCGATCAGCGTGTGATCGACTGCAGGTAAAGGATCTTGCCAGATCTGGGGTTCGCCAGGAACCTCCGGACCCAAATAACGCTCGATCGGCCCCATGTCACGGTGCGTGAGTTTGTACCACGCCTTGGCAAACGCATCGGCAAACTCTTGAGGATTTTCGTGGAAGCGTTTGGAGATCGGTCCGTAAATCGGATCGAATCTCAATGCAAGATCCGTCGTGAGCATCGTCGGCGCATGGAACTTCGTCTTGTCGTGCGCGTCGGGTACGGTGCCGGCTCCCCCGCCGTTCTTCGGGGTCCACTGATTCGCTCCGGCCGGACTCTTCGTCAGTTCCCACTCGTACTTGAAGAGGATGTCGAAGAATCCGTTGTCCCACTTCGTCGGTGTCGACGTCCAGGTGACTTCGAGGCCGCTGGTGATGGTGTCGCCGCCGTGGCCTTTGCCGTACGTGTTGTGCCAGCCGAGATTCTGTTGTTCGATCGGGGCGCCCGCCGGGGCAAGGCCGACGTATTTGGTCGGATCGGCGGCACCGTGCGTTTTGCCGAACGTATGACCGCCGGCGATCAGCGCAACGGTTTCTTCGTCGTTCATCGCCATGCGCGCGAACGTTTCACGAATGTCGACCGCCGAGGCGAGGTAGTCGGGATTTCCGTTCGGACCCTCCGGATTGACGTAGATCAGCCCCATCTGGACGGCCGCGAGCGGTCTTTCGAGATCGCGCTGACCGGTGTAGCGCTGGTCTCCGAGCCACTCGTTTTCCGAACCCCAGTAGGTGCTGTCGTCAGGCTCCCACGAGTCGGTGCGACCGCCGGCAAAGCCGAACGTCTTGAAGCCCATCGATTCGAGCGCGCAGTTGCCGGCCAAAACGATCAGATCGCCCCACGATATTTTCCGGCCGTATTTCTGCTTGATCGGCCAGAGCAAGCGCCGCGCTTTATCCAGGTTCGCATTATCGGGCCAGCTGTTCGTCGGCTCGAAGCGCTGTTGGCCGGCGCCGGCACCTCCGCGCCCATCGCCGATGCGGTACGTTCCCGCGGCGTGCCAGGCCATGCGGACCATGAGCGGGCCGTAGTGACCGAAGTCGGCCGGCCACCAATCCTGCGACGTTGTCATCAGCTTATAGAGATCTTCCTTGACCGCGTTGAGGTCGAGGCTCTTAAACTCGCGCGCGTAGTTAAAATCGGGACCCATTGGGTCGGACGACGCCGAAGGGCGATGCAGCACCGAGAGGTCCATCAACTCCGGAAACCAGTCGATGTTCGCTCGCGGTCGCATTGGAACGTGCTTTACCGGGCATTCGCCTCTATCGTCTTTAGAGAGCTCGGCCAACGTGTTATCCATCTCGTGCTTTCTCCGCTTCGAGGGAAGAGAGGGGCGTCCAAAGGATTCGGGGGATTGAAAGTGAATTTCACTTTCGGTACTAAGCAGGATACCGCCGCAAAGGTACGGCGTCAATATGCACCCGTCGCTGCCGAAAAACTACCAGCTCATTTATGACCTCGTGCAAGAAAGCGGACGGGGCCGTCACTTAACGCCGTCGGAAATCCACATGAAAGCGCTCGCTCGTCAGCCGGGCATCGGATTGACGACGGTCTATCGCGGCCTCGAGCGTTTGCGCGATCTCGGCTTGATTTCGGAAGTCTCCGTACCCGGCGCACCGGCCGCAACGTACGAACCCGCCGGCCCGCAGCACGCGCACTTTCGCTGCACCGTCTGTAACGGCATCGAAGATATCGCATTCGCCCTTCCCAAACGCACGATCGCGAATCTCGCCGCGGAGCGCGGCGTTACGATCGAAAGCGAATCCGTGACGTTCGAGGGCCGCTGCGCGAGGTGCTCAAGCAGATTGCAGTAAGGCGACGCTGCCCTCGCCGCCGTCGGCGCAGATGCTGACGATCGCTCTGGCGCCCGAAGCCATGGCCGCGAGCTCTTTCGCCGTTTGACTCATGATGCGCGCGCCGGTTGCGCCGAATGGATGACCTAGCGCGATCGACCCGCCGTTGGGGTTGATGCGTTCGCGCGGAATCGTCTCGCCGCCCTTTTCGAGGATCTGCAGATGCGCTAGAACTTGGGCTGCAAACGCTTCGTGAATCTCCCAGAGTGCGATATCGTCGTACGTGAGAGCGTTACGCGCCAACAGTCTGGGAATCGCGTAAGCCGGTGCCATCAGCAAACCTTCACGGGCGATGTCGACCGCGGCGATCTCAAAATCGACGAACCGCACGCGCGGCAGCGACGGCGGTAAACGCGCGAGCCCCGCGTCGGTCGCAAGCCACATTCCCGCCGCGCCGTCGGTCAGCGGCGACGCGTTACCGGCCGTAATCGATCCGCTGCGGCCGAACGCCGGCGGCAGCGCCGCGAGTTTCTCGAGCGACGTATTGTCGCGCGGAATCGTATCGCGCGTCACGCCCATCAACGAGATCGTTAGATCGTCGAAGAAGCCGCGCTCCCAGCCGGCGACGGCGTTACGATGACTCGCCAGCGCGAACTCGTCTTGCGCCGCACGCGTCGGGCCGCCGAGGTCTTCGATCGTCATCTCCATGTGCTCGCCCATGCTCTTGCCCGTCGTGCGATTGGCGATCGCGAACTGCGCTGCTTGGCTCAAACTCTCGGTTCCACCGACTAGAGCGAGGGAACGTCCGCGGTCGTCGAGCATGCCGGCGGCTTCGATCGCTCCCATCATGCTCGTCGAGCATGCCATGACGGTCGAAAACGCCGGAACGGTTGCTCCCAAACCGGCGTCGAGAAACACCTCGCGCGCGATGTTGCTCCACGCGAGATTCGGAACGACGGTTCCCCATACGGCGAAGTCGGGTGTGGCCGAATCGAGCTGCGCCATCATCGCCCCGACGAGGGGAACGCAAAGCGCGATCGCGTCGAGCGATTGAAACGGTCCGCCGCTCTTGACGAACGGCGTGCGCAAACCGGGGAGAACCCAAATCGCCATTCCTTACGGCGGGCAGCCCTGTTCCATCCAGCTCTGGAACTTGGCGCACATCTCGTCGGTCCAGCGTGGGCCGCCGGGCGGCATCGACCCAGCCTTGACGACGTTGAGGATGGCGTCGGCGTGGACTTTCACGTCGTCGCCGCTGCTGAGGTCCATGGCGAACGCCATGTGATCGATATCGGTTTGCGTAAAGAGCGGACGAATGTCTTTTGCGAAACTCACCGCGTCTGCCATAGCGTTACCTCACAGTTTGGAGAGAATGTCGAACGCCGCTTTGACGCGTTCGTTCAAGGGGTAGCTCTTGTTCGCCAGCAAGACGATTCCCATGTGTTTTGAGGGAACGAACGCGACGTAGGCCGCGAAGCCGTTCGTCGATCCCGTCTTGTTTAGCCAGACGTCCGGCTGCGGCGATAACGGGGGGTTGAGCCGGCGCACGGGAACGACGTCCTCGATCATATCCGTTCCTTCGAGCAGCGCCGATAACGCCACCGGCCACGGGTACTGTTCCCAGATCAGGTCCTGAGTCATCGGTCCGGCTCGAAAGTATCCGGTATGCGTCGCGGAGATCGCGCGCGCCACGAGCGGGTCGACTTCGATCGCGCCCATCTGAATTCGCAGAAACCGGGTCAGGTCCGGAGCGGTGGTTCTCACGCCGTAGGCCTCGGGCCAGAGCTCGCCCGGGGTCATGCGCACGGGGGTGCCGTTCGTGCGGTAGCCTTCGGCGTAGTCGGCCATTTTAGCGGGCGGAACGTCGATGTACGTATGTTCGAGTCCTAGCTCGGGAAAGAGCCGCCGGTCCATCAACGATGCAAAATCTTCGTGCATGCTTTTCGCGACGATGAGTCCTAGGGTACCGATGCTGACGTTGTTGTACACGCGCACGGTGCCCGGCGTCTTGGGCGAGCGGAAGCCCTTCAAATAGGCGACGAGCTGGTCGTCGTTGTCGACGCCGTCGGGAACTTGCAGCGGAAGAACACCTGCGGTGTGCGTACCGAGATTGAGTAAGGTGGCACCGCCGAACTGCGTGCCCCGCAGCGCGGGCAGATACTTCTCGACCTTATCCGAGAGCGAGATGAAGCCGCGCTGGCCGGCGTAGGACGCCAACGTCGCCGTAAACGTCTTGCTGATCGATCCGAGCTCGAACAGCGTACGCGCCGAAATCGGCTGCCCCGTCTGCTTCGACGCGAGGCCGTAATAGAAGAAGAACGGCTTGCCGCCGGCGACGACGCCGACCGCCATCCCCGGAATGCTGTTTTTGGCCATCAACGGCTTAACGGTCGCGTCGACGGCGTGCGAGATGCTCGCCGCGAGGGTTAACGCAAGAATCAACGTTTTACTCCTGGTGGTGTTGTGCGAAGTCGTCGCGATCGCGAAAGACCATTTTAGAGCGTGCGCTCCCACCACGCGAGCATGCGTCGCCCGATGTCCCGGCGTCCCGCGACGCTGCGCACGCCGTGGCGCGACCCGGGATAGGCAAAGTATTCCACCGTCTTGCCCTTCGAGATGAATGCCTGCAGCAGCGAAATCGAGTTCATGAGGTGCACGTTGTCGTCCGAGGTTCCTTGCAGAATCAAAAGCGTCGAGCGTAACTGCGCCGCCGCGGGCAGCACCGACGTCGTCCTATACGCGGCGCGCTGCTGGTTCGGCATGCCCATGTACCGTTCCGTGTAGGCCGTGTCGTAGTAGTGCCAGTCGGCGGGCGGCGCGCCGGCGATCCCCGATTTAAATACGCCGGGGGCGTGCGTCAACGCGAACGCCGTGAGGTAGCCGCCGTAACTCCAGCCGGTGATGCCCAGCCGCGCCGGATCGGCGTACGGTTGCGTCTTGAGCCAGTCCACGCCGGCGAGCTGTCCCGCAAGCGCAATCTCGCCCATCCTCGTGTAGAAGAGTCGCGCATCCGACGCGCGATCGTTGTTCGATGCGGGGCCGGCTAACGAAAACACTAGAAAACCGTGCTGGGCCAGGAAGTGCGTAAACAGCCCCGGCCACTGGTCGGTGCCTTCGTTGCCGTCGGCGACGGGCAGCGGTCCGCCGTACGGCGCGAAGATTACCGGATAGCGTTTGCTCGGATCGAAGCCCGCGGGTACGGTCAGGCTCGCATCCAACGCTCCCCACTTCGATGGAACCTCAAGGCGGCGCGTCGTGCCCAGTTCGAATCGCGACAGATCGGGCGTGTGGAACAATGTAACGTCGCGACCGCCGTCGAGCGAGTGCCGCACGATCTGCGGAGGCGTCGTCAACGAGGAAAAATGATCGACGTACGTGCGTCCGCGTTCGGGCATCACAACGAGGTGCGATCCTTGGCCGGGCGTCAGGTCGTGCATCGCGCCGCCGCGCAGCGATACGAGAAGCAAGTGTGCGTCGCGTCGCGTGGGATAGAACGCGGTGACGTACGCAACGCCGCGCCGCTCGTCCACTTGCTCGACGTCCGACACCGGGTAGTTTCCGGTCAGGCGAACCGCCGCTCCGGTCGCGGTATCGATCCGGTACAGCGCCTCGACGCCGGCGCGTTCCGAGAGCCACAAGAACTGCTTACCGTCGCGCAAAAAATGCGGCGGGGGCGAGTCTTCGTTGTCGAGAAACTTGGCGTCGCTCTCGGTAAGAAGCGTGCGCGCGTCGCCGGTCGCGGCACCAAACGCGATGAGACGCAGGTGATGCTGCGAACGGTCCAAGATTTCGTCGACGACGCTGTGGCCGTCCGGCGTCCAAACGAAGCTGAGGACGTACTCGTCGTGCGGCGCGCCGTCGTAGATCGCATGCGACCGCGCCGACGCGACGTCGAGCACGCGCAACGAGACCTTCGGGTTCGCGCTGCCGGCTAATGGATAGCGCTGCTCTTCGACGGTGTTGATGCGCGGGAGAAAATCCTGAATCGGAAACGGTACGATCGGCGATTCGTCAAACGAGAGATACGCGATGCTGCGTCCGTCGGGCGACCACGCAAAGGCGTGCTCCACTGCGAGCTCTTCACTGTAGAGCCAGTCGGGATCGCCGTTGATCCGGGTCTCCGATCCATCGAACGTCAAGCGCCGCTCGCGCGCTGCGGTCGTAACCTCGTAGAGCTCGTCGTCGTGCACGAACGCGAGGGCCGTGTCGCCGGGAGACCATTGCGGATCGTCGGCATCGGCCGCGAGCGTGCGGTCGTGCGTGCCGTCGGCATCGGCGACGTGTAAGGCGCCGCTGGCCAGAAATGCGACGCGCGTGCCGTCGTGCGACCACACGACTTGCGAGATCTCGCGCGACCGCGATCCGCGCGACGCGCTCTTGGCGGGTTGCAGCACGGCGTCGCGGCCGTCGCGCACGTCGTGAACGTGTAACACCGGCGGATCGTCTTCGCGCGCGCCGGGGACCGAAAACGCATAGTGATTGCCGTCGGGCGCGTAGAGAAACGCCGACGGGGGCGTTCCGCTTACGGGATGTTGCGCGTAGATGTCCTCGATGGTGAGCGGCCGCTGCCCCGCGGCGGGAAGCGTGACCGCCAGCAGCAGCGCGAAAAGCATGGGCCCAAGGTTGGATGCGTTTCAAGCAAGACCTTGCGCCGGCGGCCCGAAAGGCCGTCGCCGTGATAGTTGCCTTCTGGACCGCGGTGTTGATGGCTGCCGCGGTGTCGGCGCCTGCGCCAGCTCCGTCCTCGTCGCCGCTAAAGACGATCATCGATATCAAGGCGCGCACGCTGTGCGCAACGCTGACGGAGCACGTACAACCCGCGATTGTGGGCTTGATGAAAAACGATAACCTGATCGGCTACTCCGTGTCGGTTCTCAACAAGACCGCGTCGGATACGTCCTCCCACGGGAGGATCGACATGGACATGCTGCAACTCAAAAACGTCGCGCTCTCGCTGAATCGCAACATCAAGACGATCGACGATATCCTCGACGATCCTTCGCACTTTCCGTTGAATCCGAAAACGCCCGACGAACAGTCGGAGGATAAGATCAAGCAGGGATCCACTGCAACTCTTGAAGCGGCAGAAGCTCGTGGTCAACGCCCTCTACGGCACGGTCGACACGCTCGCACTGTCTTCGATGCAGCACGAGTTTCCGGAGAACAATACCGTCGTCAACCCAACGCCGGCACCGCTCGTGCCGGCCGACCAAGCATTGTCGGCGATTAGCTCGGCGGGCCTTACGGATAAGAACACGATCGATCTCGTGAAAGCCGCCGATTCATCGTTGGTAGGGCGCACACTCTACGGCCAGTTGGCCGGGCTTCTCGTCCTGCACCAAGACGCATCGCAGCCCTACGAAATGCAAACGGCCGACGACGTGCGCGCGCCGGCGGCGGAATGTTCGAGCGCAGTCACACCGAGCAGGTAAGACCTTGCTCGTCCGTGTCGCGAATAGTAGCGTGCTATGAAGCGTCCATTCGTTGGTCTCTGCGCAGCTCTCATGGTTCTTTCGGCCCAGACGGGGGCGGCGCCGGCGGCCGAGCAGCAGTCCGATTCGCAAGCGCGAGCGCTGCTGCAGAAGCATCACGAGTTCGCCGGCTGGCAGCTTGGTGACGGCACCTTCAAGACGATGCGCCTTACGCGCGAGTACACCGACGATAAAGGCGACGTCGTCACTCGACGCCAGGAACTGCGCGTCGGCCTCGCCTACCGAAACGCCAGCACGAACGTGCGCCGTAACGTGACCTACGACGATGGGTTCACCGGAAACATCTTTTGGAACACCAACTGGAACGGATTCACGACGCCTGAGTACGGCGAGGCCGCCAAGTACGATTTGACCTATGCGGGTTTGTTCGACGAGGGCCTCAATACGCTGCCCGCGACGTCGCGGGGATCCGCCACGGTCGACGGAGCGATCGCCCAAATCGTTCGCGTATCGGTTCCCAATGCCGACGCCGTCGACTTGTACGTCGATCCTGCGACCGGCGCTTTCGTTCAAGCGGTGATCGATCCGGGCGGCGACTACGACACGACGATCCGCGGTATCCAATACGGCGACGTGCTGCCGGGCAAGAAAATGATCCATTCCTTCCGCTACGGCACCGGCCGTCCGTGGGTCTACACGAAAATCGAGCCCAACGTGATCGTCGGCGATCAGGATCTCCATCCGCCGGCGCCCAGCGCGACGTGGTCCTTTGCTAACGCGCAGCCGTTCCCGATCGAGGTCAGCTACGACCGTTTCTACGTCGACGCCACGATCGACGGCGTACCGGGGCGTTTCATTCTCGACACCGGTTCGAGCTCGATCTATCTGACGCAGCGTTTCGCTTCGAAAGTCAAACTGAAGACGCTTTGGTCGGCCACGCGAACCGGCGGCGCCATCGGCGACGACGCGATCAAAAGCGACATCGTGAAGCTCGATTCCCTCACCATCGGCGGTAACACGCTTTCAAACGTGACGGCCGAACTCAATCGCAGCAACTTCGAAGGCGACAAAGAAGCTCCCGACGGTCTCATCGGTTTCGACCTCTTCGGCGGCGCGGTCGTGACGTTAGATACCGGCGCCTCGACGATGACGATCCGCGATCCATCGACCGAGGTCGATACGTCGCAGGGCGTACCGCTGCTCGTCGATCTTTCCGGCGGCGTGCCGGTCGTGCCGATGAAGCTCAACGGCAGCATCGACGTGCGAGCTATACTCGACTCGGGTAGTCCCGAACACGTCTTGTTCTCTTCCGAGCTCATCTCGCAGCACGGGCTGCGCATGGCCGTCGACAGTTCGGCCGTGGGCTACATTCAGTCGCACCTCTATTTTCGCGGCGTGGGCGGCGTCAACTTTCGCCCGGCGGAATGCGGTCATATCGATTCGCTCGCCCTCGGTCCGATCGTATACGGTGGCGCAAACGCCTGCTCGACCTACGATCTCGGCGGCAGAAACGTCCTCGTTGGATTCGATTTTCTCAAGCACTTCAACATTATCTTCGATTACCCGCACGCGCGGATGGTCCTGATTCCGAACAAGAACTAGGGCCGCCGTCTTCGAACGACGCAGGGGCATGAGGGATACTGCGGTCGTAACGGCGACGAGCGTGGAGGCCAAAGCGGCGCGCCGCGCGATGCCCAATGGCAACGTGGTTGAAGCCGGCGTGGCGCTCTGTCACGCCGAGCGTCTTCAGGGGCTTGACACCGTTGTCAGCTGTGGCTTAGCGGGCGGCCTGCACCACCATCACGCGACCGGCACGATCGTCATACCTTATGAAGTGCTCCGGCCCGACGGTACGACGTTGCGCTGTGATTCCGAGTTGACCGAAGCGCTGATTCGCGCCGTCCAAGCGCGCGGCATCGAGCCCGTCTCGGATCCGATCGTCACGACGACCCAGATCATTAGCGGCGATCAACGCCGTGCGTGGTCCCAGCGCGGTTACGCCGCCGTGGATATGGAGACCGGTCTGCTCGCGGCGCCGCGCGTTGCCGCCGTTCGCGTCGTGCTCGACACGCCGCTGCGGGAGTTGTCGGAAGAATGGCTTCACCCGGCACGTGCCCTGCTCAATCCGTTGCTCTGGCCGCAAGCGATGTGGCTTGCTCGTCATGGTCCACGCTGCGCCACGATCGCCGCCGAAATCGTCCGCGACGCGCTAGGTTTGGCTCAGCAGGTCCTGTAGCCGGTCGTAGCTCATTCCCATACCGTCGGTCATGCCGGTTTCCAGCGCGATGTCCCGCGTTTTTTGTGAGTCGAAGAGCATGGTGATCGTGAAATGCGTTTCCGGTCCTTTATCCTCGAACGTTGTGGTGACGGTCGTTTCTCCAGACATGCCGTCCATCGTCTCGACGGTAACGATGCGCTCTGGTGAAACGATTTCGAGAAACTGACCTTGGATGCCGAACTCCCGTCCGTCGCTATCGTTATGCCAGACGTAGTGGTAGCGGCCGCCGACGGTGAGATCGATCTCGCACACGGGCATGCTCCAGCCGGGCGGCCCGAGCAGCCAGCGCTTTACGAGTTCGGGTTTCGTATGGGCGTCGAATACGAGCGGCGCGGGGGCAGCGAACGTGCGCGTCACGCGCACCTCGCGATCCGATGGAGTCGTTATTTGAATCGTGGATGTCATGAGATCTCCTTGAGAACGGCGTCGAGACGTTGATAGGTGGTTTCCCAAAGGTCGCGGTAGCGCTCGATCCACGCGGTGACCGCGGCAATCGACTTGGGTTCGACGCGCGCCGGACGGCGCTGAGCGTCGCGCGTCCGCGCGATCAAGCCGGCGGTTTCCAGGACTTTCAGATGGCGCGAGATCGCGGGCTGACTGATCGCAAACGACTCGGTGAGCTCGTTGACCGTCGCCTCCCCGCTTGCAAGCCGTAGCAGAATCGCTCTGCGCGTCGCGTCCGATAGGGCGAAAAACGTGGCGTCGAGCCGTTTACCGTCGGTCCTTGCTTTGATAACAGTCATGTTATATAACGACCATGTTATATAAAGTACACCGGAATGTCAAGGGAGGTAGCAGGATACCCCTCGTTCAAGCGGGCGGGAATTGGGCTCGCTCGCCCGTATACTCCGCGGATGGTTTTGGAACGGATTGGATCCCCCGCCGACGTCAAGAAGCTTTCGCGCGAAGAAATAGATAGCGCCGCTAGCGAGATTCGCGACCTTCTCGTCCGCACGTGCGCCGCCAACGGCGGTCATCTCGCCCCTAATCTCGGCGTGGTGGAACTGACCTTAGCGCTGCACAAAATCCTCGACTTGCCGCACGACCGGCTGGTTTGGGACGTGAGCCATCAGGCCTACGTGCACAAGATTCTCACCGGCCGGCGCGACCGCTTCCACACGCTGCGAAAGGGCGGCGGCATTTCGGGTTTTGCGATGCGCAGCGAGTCCGAGTACGATCCATTCGGCGCCGGCCACGCCAGCACGGCCGTGTCCTCGGCGCTTGGCATGGCCCAAGCCCGCGATCTCACCGGCGGCGACGAACGCGTCGTCGCGGTGATCGGCGACGGCGCGCTGACCGGCGGTCTCGCCTACGAAGCCCTCAACAATGCGGGGCATCTCAAGACGCAGTTTACCGTAATACTCAACGACAACGAGATGTCGATCGCGCCCAACGTCGGCGCCATCGCCTCATATCTGTCCGTGCTGCGCACGAAGCCGTTTGCCAACTTCGCGCGCAGAGCCGGTAAGACGGTGCTCGATCGCATTCCGCTGGGCCGCGCCGCGAAGAAGGCTTTCGAATCGGCGGAGATTGGAGCCATGCGCTTCATCTCGCCAACCGAGAAAGCCGCGGTTATTTTCGAAGAGCTCGGCTTCCGTTATATTGGGCCGGTCGACGGCCACAACTACGACTCCGTGCTCGACGCACTGCGTACGTCGGTCGAGTTCGACCGCCCCGTGGTGCTGCACGTCCGCACGCTCAAGGGCAAGGGCTACGAGCCGGCCGAGCGCGACTCGCGCACCTTCCACGGCATCGGCGCCAACGTGTTCGAACCCAGCGACGGCAGCAAGAAAAGCGCGCCGGCGAGCCGGCCGAAATTCCAAGACGCTTTTGGTGAAGCCATGATTGCGTTAGCGGAGAAAGATCCGCGCGTCGTCGGCATCACCGCAGCCATGCCCGACGGTACCGGCCTCGCGAAGTTTGCGAAGAAGTTTCCGGACCGCTATTTCGACGTCGGCATCGCCGAAGCGCACGCCGTCTGTTCGGCCGCGGGTATGGCCACCAACGGCTTGCGTCCCGTCTGCGCAATTTACTCGACGTTCCTGCAGCGCGCGTACGATCAGATCGTGCACGACGTCGTCGTGCAAAACTTGCCCGTGATCTTTTGCATGGACCGTGCCGGCTTCGTCGGCGACGACGGCCCGACGCATATGGGACTTTACGATATCGCCTACTTGCGGACGCTGCCGAACATGACGGTGATGGCACCGCGCAACGAGGCCGAACTGCTGCCCATGATGGAGCACGCGCTCTCGCTCAACGCACCCGCCGCGATTCGCTATCCGCGCGGATCGACCAGCGGCCGGCACGACGAGCCGCTCGCGCCGATCGTGCAGGGCAAGGCCGAAGTGCTGCGCCGCGGCAGCGGCGTCGCGGTGCTCGCCTACGGCAATACCGTGGACGTCGCTTTAGATGCATACGACGCGCTCGACGGCGATCGGAAGCCCACGATCGTAAACGCGCGTTTCGTCAAGCCGTTGGACGAACGGCTCCTCCTGGATCTGCCAAACGATCACACGCACGTTATCACGCTCGAGGAACACTCGCTGCACGGCGGTTTTGGATCGGCCGTTTCGGAGTTCGTCGCCGATCGCGGTCTTGCGCTCAAAGTGCAGCGTATCGGCGTGCCAAACGTGTTGGTTCAGCACGACTCGCAGGATAAGCAGCGCGCGGCAATCGGTCTCAACGCTGAAGCGCTGTCCAAGCAACTGACGGGGTTGTTGCAGGGAGCCGCGACAAGGGTTTAGGCGCCTCATGGAGTGGTAACTCTACTCCCATGATTGAAACGGGCATTTTCCACAACCGCCACGATGCGGAAGAAGCGGTAAAGCTTCTCCACGAGCTTGGCTATCGCGACGACGAGATCAGCGTCATCATGAGCGATCGCACGCGCGCCAAAGAGTTTGCCGAGTCCACCGGCAGCAAAGTCGGTGAAGGCACCGCGACCGGCGGACTGATCGGCGGCACCCTTGGGGGCATTGCAGCCGCGCTGACAACGACGATCGCAGGAACGATTATCACCGGCGGTGCGGCGCTGCCGTTAGTCGCCGGACCCATTGCGGCCATTCTCGCCGGAATCGGCGCCGGGGGCGTCGTCGGCGGGATTGTCGGCGCACTGATCGGCATGGGCATTCCCGAGGATCGCGCGCGCGAGCTCGAGACCGGCGTCAATGAAGGCGGCATCGTCATCGGCGTCACGCCGCGCGACGAAGACCGGCAACGCGTCGGAGCGATACTCGCACCAACCGAAACGGGTCGCATTCGCACCGAAACGGGCGAAGTCGAGCCGACCGAGTTCACGCCGGAAGAAGATATCCCACCCCGCCGCGTTATTCCGTAACGCGCAGCGCGCGATAAAGAGGAAGCCGCGCTCGAGCGCGGCTTCCTTTAGCTGCATTGTCACCCCGAGCGTGGGCGCTCAGAGCTCCGTCCGTCAGCGCGCCACGAATGTCGGATCGATCGCGCCGTTGACGACGCTTGCGAACGTGTCTATGGGACAATCTAAGGTCGGGCAGCCCGGAACGTAGACCGGAACGCGCTGCGGGTTAGTGCCGCGACCCGCACGCATGTCGTCGAGCGATTGCGCCACGAAATAGAGGCGCACGTACTGCGCCCCGTTCGCCGGCGCGTGAAGTTCGTACACCAGCGCGCTGCCCGGAGGCGTATCGTTCATGGCGTCCCCGCGCACGAGCCAGGAGAGACCAAACATCCCGGAGAGTTCTTCGAGCTGCGTATCGTGACCAACGATAAACGAAACGCGTGCCGGCGGCGATTGTAGTTCGCGCAGGATATGCGCCATAAGGTTCGAGGCGTGCGCGCGGCCCGCGTAACGATTGTGCTCTAGCTGCTTTGCCACCGCGTGCAATTGGATCACCTCGATGAGACGGTTGTCGTTGAGGCGACCCCACCCCGGTGCCGGTGCGCCGTCGGTATATTCGAGCAGGAGATTCTCGGCAGCCGTGGCGGCGAGATCGATCCCGCCGGAAAGCGAGGCGAGCCGTCCGTCGCCTTTGGATTCGATCGTCGACGGTTGGCTCGAAATCGGTTTGCACGCCGTCGCGTGCCCGCAGCCCAATATCTCGTCCAGCGCCGCAAATTGCGCGTTATACGCTTTAGCAAGGGTGTTGGGATCGCCGCCGACCGCACCTTGCAGTGACGCCAGCGAAAGTGCAGCATCGACTTTCGCAACGCCGGGCGGATCGAAGAGTGGATCTTTGTCGCCGGGGGAGTGACCGAGGGTGAGTCCGCAATCAGGTGCAAAGCCCTTGGCGATCGCCTTGCCGGTTTCGAGCGTGCGCTCGTCGACGTCGGCCCAAATCGACACGGAGCCCTGCGCCGGACAACCCGAGCCCGGTAAGTACATTTTACGATAGTACTCGCCGAGCTGCTGCGCGAGCAGCGCTCCGTGCGCCGTGAGATATCCGGGCTTGACGTCAAACTGACGCCACGGCTGCCGCGCGTAAGCCGAAAGCTCCCCGGGATGCGTCGGCGAACGCACGCCGTGACGCATCAAGACGACGACGGCCTTGAGGTCGTTGGCCGCCGGCAGCTGTGCGCGCGCCGGAAGGGCGTCCGACGCGATCAGCGCGCACAGAAAGGCGAACAACAGCGTACAGATTCTCACGTTTAGTCTCCTCCTGAGTTAGGCGGTGCGAGTAGGTCGATGGTGCCACGCTCGGCGACGCGTTCCCCGGCGCGTAGTCCCGATGTGACGCGCACGAACGAATCGTTGCGGGCGTCGATTGTTACCGTGCGCGGCTCGAAGATCGTAGCGCCGTTCTTGTCGTGTCCTTGAACGAACGCCAAAGTCTTGCCGCTTTGCGGATCTTCGACAATCGCGTCGGCCGGAACGATCAGCCCGCGCACCGAGCCAACGACGACGGTTGCGTCAACGGGCGTGCCGGCCGCGACGCCGCTTGGAATGCCGTCGACACTCATCACGGCCAGACCCGTCGCGGGGTCGACGGCGGTAGCGACGCCGCTGACGCGGCCGCTCCAGGTCAGCGTACCCGCGCGCATCGTCACTGCGTCGCCGGCGGTGACGCGCGCGACGTCGCTCACCGGAACGTCGAGCGTTGCGCTATGCTGCTCCGCCGGCGCGATCGCGACGACGGGCGTCGTGGTGTCGACCGCGTCGCCTGGTTGGGCGAAGATCGCAACGACGATGCCTTCGTGGGGAGCGCGCAGCGTTGTCCGCGCGACGTCGTACGTTGCCGATGCTGCGCGGGCGTTTGCCGATGCGGCTTGCGCTTGGGCTTGTGCGATCTGCGCGCGCGCGGCTTGTGAATCCGCACGGTCGGCCGCAAGCGTCGCTTCGGCACCTTGGACGTCGCGTAACGCTGAGATGCCGGCGCGATAGAGGTGCCGCTGCCGCTCCAGTTCGGCGCGATCGGCATTGAGCTTGACGCTCACGCGGTCGACGCGCGCCGCAGCCGCTCCCGCGATCGCTGCCGACGCGTCGGCGCCGGCTTGCTGCGCCGCCAGCGAATAACTCGTCGGATCGAGTTGCGCCAGTGCCGTGCCGGCTGCGACCCGGTCGCCGAGGCGGACGTCGATCGATCGCACGGTGCCTGGGACGGAAAATTCGAGTTTCGTTTGCGTCCCGGCGGCGGGACCGACGCGCCCGGCGAGCGCGAGCGTCTGCTGCAGCGAGCCGAGACGAGCGGCCACTACGCGCACCGTGGGCTGGAAGTGGGTAACCGGCCTTTCGCCGTGGCAACCCGCTACAGCCAAAGCCATAACGATCGGCAGCGAACGCTTCATGGCACGATAACCTCCAGAATGGCAAGCGCCTGCGCCTGCTGGTACTGCGCGACCAACGCGTCTATCGCCGCCTGTTCGTACGTACGCCGCGCATCGGCAACGTCGAGGCTCGAGCTGGCGCCTTCGCGATAACCCGTTTGCACCGCGGCGAGCGCACGCGCTGCCTCGTCGCGCGCGACCAGCGCCGCCCGCAGCGCCGCAGCCTGCGCGCGAGCGTCGCGCACCGCGCTGCTCACTTCCAGCGCGATCGTGCGCCGCTCGTCGACGAGTTGCGCGCGAGCGATCTCGACCTGCGCAAGCGCCGACGACGTGCGTGCGCCGGCCCCCGAGGCAAGCGGGAGGTCGACGTGCGCGGTCACCGCCGGACCTTGCACCGGGAGCTCGGTATCGACGCCGCGCGCGTACCCGCCCGACAGGGTTGCAGTTGGAAGCGCGGATTGACGTGCGGTGGCTACGTCGGCGCGACGCGCGTCGATCGTGGCCAGCAGCGATGCCAGTTCGGGGCGCATCGCGAGGGCGCGCGCCGTGGCTCGCGTTTCGTCTAGCGGAAGCGCGAGCGGCGCAACGCTTCCGCCTGTAGCCCCTAGGGCATCCGGAGCGATTGCGGCGGCCGATGCCAACGCTTCCGCCGCGTCCGCGCGGTCGGCTTGCGCGCGGGCGAAGTTCGCCTTGGCTTGCGCTACGGAAACGTCTGCGCGGACCACGTCGATTTGCGGCGCTTCGCCGGTACGATAACGCAGCTCGGCAGCGGAACGATCGCGACGTGCACCGGTCAAATCGTTCTGCCGCTGTACCTGCACGGCAATCGTCTGCAGGGCGGTGAAATACAGCTTCGTGGCGGTTTCGCGCGCGTGCAGCGTTGCGGCATCCGCTTCGCGTTGTGCTGCAAGTAAATCGGCGGCGGCGGCTTGCGTCTGCGGCGATGCCGCGAGCACGTCGTTGATCGAGATGTCGGCGCCGACCGTAAGAAAGTGCTGCTCGACCTCATACAGATTATTCGCCGATGCCTGCGGCGAGAGTGCGTAATCGCCGAAGAGGTGCGGAATCGCGCCGGTCCGAGCTATCTGCAGCGCGGCGTTCTTTTGGCGCGCGGCTGCCAGTGCCGTCTGCACGTCGACGCTGTTTGCAACGACGCGGCTCTGTGCGTCGGTCAGCGACAGCTGCACGAACGCCGGAATCGCGGCGAGAACGATCGTCGCGATCATGCCTCCACCGTCTCGCGGCGACAGAACGTGGCGTAGAGCACGGGGATCAGTACCAGCGTGAACACCGTAGCGGTCGACAAGCCGCCGACCACGGCAATTGCCAGGGGCCGTTCCATCGCAGCGCCCGCACCGATGCCGAATGCCAGCGGCAACAGGCCTCCGATCGCGGCAAACGTCGTCATCAAGATCGGTCGCAGCCGTTCGCGTCCCGCGAGCGCCAGCGCGTCGTCGATCGAATGGCCTTCGGCTCGGCGCCGGTTCGCCGCGTCGACGAGTAAGATTCCGTTCTTCACGACCAGCCCGACCAGCAGCAGAAGTCCCATGAACGATGATACGTTGAAGGGCGTACCGGTCAGCGTCAAGCCGAGTGCGACGCCGATCGGCGCCAGCGGAACGGCCGCCAGCACGACCAGCGGCTGACGAAACGAACCAAAAGACGACAGCATGACGAAGAAAACCAGGCCGATCGCGAGGGCGATGACCAGCGCAAACTGTGAGAACGACTGTTGCTGTTGCTGATAGGCCCCGGCAATGCTCGCGTGATATCCCGGCGGAAAGTGTGTCCGCGCGACCGCTGCTTGAACGGCGCTCACGGCCGACGAAAGAGATCCGCTGCCCAGATTGGCCGTGACGATGATCACCCGTTGTCCGTTGATCTCGGTAATGTCGGTTGCGCTGCGGTCGACGTTCGTGTTCGCTACCTGTGAAAGGGGAATCGCTCCGCTTGCGAGTGAGACGCTCGATAACGCGTCACCCTCGACCTTTACGCGAACCGGTACCAACATCGCGCGTTCGGGTAGGTTCGTTACCACGTTGCCTTGCGTTCCGGCCGCGAGCGCAGACGCAAGGGTGCCGGTATCGGTGCCGCTGCGCACCAGGCGCGCAAAGTTCGGCTCCACGCGCAACGTCGGGTCGTCTTGCTGCACGCCTGAGAACACGTCGGCAACGCTCGAAGCGTTCTGCAACGAGTTCGCGACGTCCGTCGCCAAGCGCACGAGCGTACTCTGATCGCTCCCGCTGATGACGATCTGAATCGGCGCCGGCGCGCCGGTAACGTCGTTGATGAGGTCCTCGATGATTTGATGGACGTCGAGGATCGCGGCGGGCACGGCGGCCGACATCGCGTCGCGCAGCCGGTTGCTGACCGCGTCGAACGAGGCGCGTTCCCCGAGCGGCTTGAGCTTGACGCGCATGATCCCGGATCGTGCGGGCGTCGGCGAGAACCCGTTGGTGTCGATGCCGGTGTACCGCCCCTCGGCGACGACCGCAGGATCCGATTTCACGACGCGTTCGAGCACGAGCGCCGCTTCGTCGCTGGCCGCCAGCGTGGTTCCGACCGGCATCTGATAGTCGATCTCGAACTGTCCCTCGTCGAGCCGTGGAAGAAAATCGCTCGGCAGTATGACCAGCAGCGCGACGGTCGCGACCAGCACCGCGGCCGCACCGGCGTAGACGACGCGCCGGCGCGCGAGGGCCCAGCGGAGCAGCGGTTCGTAGCGCTCGAGCACGCGCGCTATTGCATGATTCTCTTCGTGCGGCGCGTTGCGCGTCATGAGCAAACGGAAAAGCATCGGCGTCACGAAGATCGCCAGGCCCAGAGAGACGAGCAGCGCGGCCGTCAGCGTCAGTGCCAGCGTTCGAAAGAACGCACCCGAAACGCCGCCGAGCAGCGCGAGCGGAACGAATACGACGACGGTGGTCAAGGTGGATGCCGTCATCGGGCGCACCAGCCGCTGCATCGTAGCGACGACGGCCTCACGGGCCTCCAGCGAAGGTGTGTCGTGCAGCGTGTGCGCGATGCCTTCAATGACGACGATGGCGTCGTCGATGATCAATCCGACGGCAATGGCGAGACCCCCGAGGCTCATGATGTTCAGCGTCTCTCCCAGCTCCGAGATCGCCAGCACCGCGATCGCCATCGCCGACGGGATCACCAACGCGGCGACCAGCGTCATGCGCAGGTTGCGCAAAAAGAAGAAGATGACTCCGAGCGCCAGCACGGCCCCGACGAGGATTGCGTCGCGCAGGCTCGACTGAGACGCGACGATGAGATCGGTGGCATCCCAGTAACGGTGGAGGCTGACGCCCACGGGAACCGCACCGGACAACTTCGCAAAGCGCGCTTTGACTTCGTCGGCCATCTTGACGTTGTCCGCGCCCGGCAGTGCGTAGAAGCTGATCGCAACGGCGTGCTGCGCGTTGTACGCAACCTGATTCGTTGCCGGCGCCACGCCGAGACGGACGCTTCCAAGGGATCCGACGGTCAGGGAGGCGCCGTTTCGCGTGGGGACGGCGATCTGCGCGAGCTGCGCCGCGTCGCGCAGACCGGCGTCGACGAGAACCGCACTTCGCTGCGATCCGTTTTGGGCCAAGCCGACCGCTTGCACGTCGTTGGCCTGTGCGATGGCATTGCTCACGTCTTGTGCGCCGATACCGGCTGCCGCGAGCGCCGCCGGATCGAGATCGACGTGATACTCGCGCTGCGCGCCCCCCGCCACCAAGATGCGTCCGAGTCCGGAAATACCGTAGAACGCCGGAACGAGCGTCACTTGCGCGTACTCGCGGATGAGCGTCTGCGAGAGTGAATCACCCGTGAGCGCGTACGAGAGTACGGGCTCGGTTTGCGGCGTCACGATGTTCGCTTGCACCGCTGCTTCGGGGGGCAGCGACGAACGCGCCTGCTCGATTGCGCTGTTGACGTACTGTAAATCGGTGACGGTGCCGGTTTTCGGATCGAACTCCGCCACGAGTTCGGAACTGCCTTGCGCGGAGGTCGTCATCACGCGCGAGACTGAGGGAAGCCCCAAGAACGCGCGCTCGAGCGGCATCGTTACGGCGACGCGCACTTGTTCGGGCGGCAAGTCGCCGGCGTCGACCACGACGTCAACGCGCGAAAAGTGCATCTCGGGAAAGATTGCCGCGGGCGTACGGGTGTAGGCCCACGCACCGGCAACCGTTAGCGCGGCGGTGAGAAACGCGATGGCGCGCTGATGGCGCAGCGTAAATCCAGCCAAGCCCATGGACCGCTCGATGATAGCGGTCCTAGATGAACCCTACGTGAAACCGCCTATATCGTAGAGCCGCACGTCGAAATGGGAAGCGCCTTTTGGCCGTTGGCAAAGGTCGAGGGCTGCGACGTCGAGTTTTTAGTAACGGCCTCGTCGCTTGGCTTCGCGTAGACGGTCGGAATCGTATTGAGTATCGGGAAGTCGTTGACCGTGTGACCGCGCGGCGGGAGCATCGTCATTTCGCTTCGCACGGGCGGTTGGATCGACGAGGCATACGACGGTTGGAGAGACGTGATTGGCCGTTGCGCCTCTTTGGTCGTGCAAGGCGGCGCACCCGGGAGATAGCTTGTGGGTACGGCTCCGGCAACGGCCGGTGTAAGGAGAGCGATCGTTGCGCTAGCACAAGCGGCGAAAACGGTCCGCGCGATAGTCATTGGCGGGAAACCCCCTTCAGAAGCCATACGGACTCCGAAGGTTATCTTACATTAAGATCGCCTTATGTTTCCTTAAGAAACGGTCCGGGGAGATAGGCCGACACCACCGCGCCGCCATGGGATCCGTTAGCGAGCGCGATGCGCCCCCCGTTGGCTTCCAGCAGCGAACGCGCGATGGCCAGACCCAGGCCCGTTCCGCCGCGTCCGCGCGCCGAGTCGCCGCGCCAAAACCGTTCGGTGGCGTGCTCGAGCGCCTCGGACGTAAAGCCGGCGCCGTCGTCGGTTACGTCGATGCGAACCGTTCCATCGTCGTGCGTGACTTTCACTCGCACGCAGCCGCGAGCGAACGTAATGGCGTTATGAACGATTGCCAATAGCGCGCGCTCGACCATCACGCCGTTGGCGTCGACGTATGCGCTCTCGTCCGACGCCGTTTCCAACGCGACGCCTTTGAGCGCCGCCGCCGGCCGTAGCCGTTCTTGCAGTTCGCGTACCATCGAACCGGCGTCGAGATGCTCGCGTTCGGATGCGTCGGCTTCAGCGCGTGCCGCGGCGAGCAGCTCGTCGACGAGCAGCTCGAGGCGGGCTCCTTCACGCCCAATCGATTCCATTGCGGCGCGATATTGCGACTCCGTGCGATCGCGCCGTAACGCCAGCTCGACCTCGGCGTGGAGCACGGCCAGGGGAGCGCGCAGTTCGTGCGATGCATCGGCGACGAACTGGCGCTCGCGCGCCAGTGCGGCTTGCAACTGATTGAGCAACTGCTCGTATGTCTTTGCCACCGGCGCGGAGAGAGTCACGCCAAGGGCGATGAGCAACAAGCCCATGACCGCCGATAGGATCGCAGCGTCACGCTCGAAGTCCACGATCCACGCGTCGGATTGCCATACCGTTGCGTATCCGAGCGTTCGGCCGCCGCGGTCGATCGGGACGGTGACGGTGAAGAGTGAGTGTTGCCGCGGCGACGCCGGCAGCGGTGTTCCCCCGAGCAATTTGCCGTCCACGTCGACGATCGAAAACGGCGTATCCTCGTGTAGCGCGGCCAGCTCGCGAAGGTCGCCTGCGTCGACGGAAATGACGTCGTGGTGCACGTCGGCGGTGGTCGAGACCGCCTGCGCCGCAGTCCGCAGTCGTGCTGCAAAACTCGACCGCAGCGCGCGGTCGAGTGCGACGATCGACAGTGTGGCAAAGAGTGCCACGGTGACCGCGATAACCGCAGCAACCGTAACCGCGAACCGGTTGCGAACGCTCATACTTCGGTCGCGAGGCGAAATCCCAAGCCTCGCACGGTCTGGATGATCTGGGTTTCACCGTCAGTCGCCAGCTTTTTGCGAAGCCGCCGGGCGTATACGTCGAGCACGTTCGAAGCCGGATCGCTGCCCCGGTCCCAAAGCCGGTCTTCCAACGTCCGTCGCGTGACGATGCGGCCGGGGTTGCTCATGAGCATCTCGAGGAAGATGCTTTCTTTTGCGGTGAGGACGATTTCGCGCGTGCCGCGGCGCGTGTGGCGGGTGACGCGGTCGAAGACGAGGTCGCCGGCCCGGAGCACGTCTTCGACCCAGTTGGGCGGCCGCCGGGCGAGCGTACGCAAACGCGCTTCGAGTTCGTCAAAGGCAAACGGCTTACGCAGATAGTCGTCGGCACCCGCGTCGAGTCCCGCGACGACGTCGCCCGTCTCGTCACGCGCGGTCAAAATCAGAATGGGTGTCGAATCGCCGCCGCGGCGGAGGCGCCGGACGATCGATAATCCATCCTCGTGTGGAAGGTTGAGGTCCAGTATGATGGCGTCGTAGCCGGTGCTCGCGAGATATGCCGCGCAGTCGCGCCCGTCCGCCAGCGGGTCGACGACGTGCCCGTCTTCGGTCAATCCGCGCGCGAGCAGCGACCGTAGCGGCTCATCGTCCTCGATAACGAGGAGTCTCAACTGGGCATCACGGCGACCACTTCAGCCGTTGCACCCAATCGCCTTTCGGATCGGACCACACCACCCACACGTCGTGGGTCGACTCGTCGATCCCGACGGTGTGAATGCCCGCGTGTCCCGTATCGAGCGTCGCCAGGAGCTTGGGCGCGCCGCCCGCCGTTGCAGACAGGATCGTCACGATGCCGCGCCCGGCGCAGGCGATCAGACGTCCCTTCGATCCGGTGCTGCACTGGTCGATGTGCGGCTGCACCTTGACGTCGCCTTGGTGCGCACCTTCGGTCGAATACGCCGACAGAACGCCGTTGTTGCCGCCGACGACGATTTGATTGGTGGCCGTGGCGAACAGCAGCGGGTGATTGTCATCGAGTTGGGGCGTCTTGACGACGCGCAGCACCTTCATCGAGCTGCCGTCCACAACAGCGAAGCCGCCGCCGTTGGCGAGATTCTGGTAGAGCGTTCCGGTTTTTGGATCGACCGCCGGCGACTCTAAGTCGTCGGCCGGCATCGGAATCGTCCCGAGGAGCTTCATGGCCGTCGCATCGATGACGTAGACGTTCCCGCCTCCGTCTTGATCGGCGTAGACGCGTTTGCGCCCGGGATCGTACGCGATCGCGTCGATGTGACCCGGGACATCAACGCTCGCGACGACCTTCATGGAGACCGGGTCGACCTTAGAAAGCGTGTCGTCGGTACCGTTTCCGGTGATCGCGAAGCCTTGCGCGGGATCGTAAACGATGCCGTGCATCGGGCCGACGTCAACCTGTCCGGCCACCTTCCCCGTCGTAGTGTCGACGATCAGCAATCGGTCGCTGCGGGTGTGTGCCGCGAAGACGCGATGGTGCGCCTCGTCGACGGTAACGTAATCGAATCCGCCAAAAGCGGGCACCGGCTGCGGCGGTGCGGCGATGGCCAACGGCATGAGTTACGGCCCCTTTCTCGGGATGCGGGCGGCGAAGCCCGGCGGCGGTGTAGACGGTGCGTTAGGCAACGTTACGGGGGTGATGCCCAGCGATCGGCAGTTCGCGTTCGGCGGAAACGTGTTGACGGCGTCGTCGGGAATCTCCGCATCGGTTGCGGGAATCGGCGGTGTCGCGCCGCTCAGGCGCGCCGGATCGAATGCGCCGCTGAGATCGGTGATCGCCGAATTGCCGTCGCGCGGGCCTTCCGGCATGTACGGCTTTTCGTCCGGAAGCGTCGACAGCGGCGGCAGGCCGAAGAGCGTTTCCGCGAACTTCACCACCGACGCGGTATCGCCGGCGTCGTGAACGACCACGCCGCTGCGCGCGTAGGGTGAGATGAGAATGAACGGCACGCGCGGGCCGTCGCCGCACGGCTTGCCGTCCGGACAGGTCTCGAACGCCGTGGGCACGACGTGGTCGTAGAATCCGCCCGGGTCGTCCCACGTGATGATGATGGCGGAGTCGTTCCAGTACGGGCTGCGCGCGATCGCGTTGACGAACGTCGCGACGAACGCTTCGGCAACCTGATGGTCGGAGTACCTAGGCCCCGGATGATCGTCGTCGCCGCGATACTGCGCTTGCACGTAGGGATCGGGGTTGGCCGGTTTCCAGCCGAACTCGTTGCGCGACGCGCCTTTGACGTAGAAGATACCGCGATCGCCCAGCGAGCCGTTCTTGAGCGCGTCGAGCAGCGCTTGCGTCCCGTGGACGTTGTTCCAGAAGACGTCGTTGTTGCGCAGGTAGCCGAAGTACTGCGGCCCGTTGTGGTGCTCTTCGTAACCCGGCAGCGCTACGGTTGGCGAAACGTAACCCTCCTGATACCATCCCCACGGAACCGCGGCGCGTCCCGATGCTATCGTTGCGCCGAGGTCCTCTGATACGCCGGCGGTGTCTTGCGTCGCTCGGGAATCGCTGGTGCCGCCGAGGGTCAGCATCAGTGTCGCATACGTTTGCGGAATCTGCGCGCCTTCATACAACTCCGTGCGCGGACCATAAGCGGGGTTCAGGTCGTTGGCCAGCGGAACGCCCTGGCCTTTGTCGTTGGGTTTGGCGAGCTGTGCGGGGCTGCGCGCACCCTGCGTTTGGCCGGCTTGCGCCGCTATGACCGCGACGTTGCCCGGCGTCGACGGTCCCGTCATCGCCTCGAAGATATGGTCGAACAGCGCGAACGAGTGCGCGTACTTCCAGAGATACGGGATCGTGTCGCAGTCGTAGTAGGCCATCGTTTGCATGCCGGCAACCCGTGCGCCGGCACTGTTCCCCGCGAACTTCTTGGCCGCCAAGCGCTCCTGCTCGGCAACGAACCCGTCCATCTTGCCGCCGTTCATCTTGATCTCGAGAGCCTTGCGGGCTTGCGACGGGCTCTCGATGTCCGGATCGGTGATGCGGAAGGGCGTTATCCAGGTGTTGCCGATCGGGTCGAACTGCCGGAACCCATGGCTTTGGGCCTCGGCGCCGGCCAGATTATCGGCTCCCGGAAACGTTCCGAAGTAGTTATCGAATGAGTGATTTTCCTGAAAGATCACAAAGACGTGTTTGATGCGGGACTGCAGCGCCGTTGGCGGGGCGATCGGCGCGGCGCCGACGGCGAGCGATAAAGCGGCAACGGCCGCGAGCCGGAGCGACGTCACAGAAAACACAGTCTACCTTTCTAAAATGAACCCAACATGAACCCAATTCCAACTACTTCCGTTAATGCGTATATAAGGCTGCGATAAGATTGGCGACGGTATGCTTGTGCCATGAAGCGCATTTATACGTTTGCATTGCTGTTGGTCGTGTCCAGCTGCCTCTCCCTGCCGACGGCCGGCTTTGCCGCCGAAGGCAGCACGGTCATCGCGCGAGTACTCGATACGCAAGGCGGCTTGCCGATACCCGGCGCGACCGTCGAACTCCAGCGCGCGGGCGGTAAAGTGAAGAGCGCGCAGACCGACGCCTACGGTACCGCGACGTTAAAAGATATGGATCCGGGAACGTACGTCGTGCTCATCCGCGCGAACGGTTATCAAACCGCGCGGCTAGCTCCGGACCTCATCGTTGCCGGCGGCGTACCTGAGATCGGCTTCCAGACCGGTTTGAGCCGCGCGCACGGCCTCAGGACGATCGGCTACGTGGCGACGGCCGGCCGTTTATCGCTGCAAACGACGTCGACGATCAACACGCCCGTCGACACGAGCATGCTTCAGAGCGAAAACTACGGCCGCTTGGCCGACCTGCTCACTACGGTGCCCGGCGTGACGACGTCGACCAGCTCGTCGGTTGGTGACGACATGTCGCTCTCCATCCGTGGTTTCGACTCGACGGAAACCGCGACGCTTCTCGACGGGCATCCGATCGGTCCGGTCGGTGCGTTCGGCGGCGGCTACAACTATAACGTCTCGCCGTTCTGGGGACTCAGCGGCACCGACGTGGTCTTCGGCTCGGGCGCTTCGGGATTATTCGGCGCGACCACGATCGCCGGTGCGGTCAACATGGAAACGGTCAATCCGACCCGCGATCCGCATTTCTCGCTTACGCAGGGTGTTGGAACCAATGACAAGCTGATGACCGGATTCCTGGGAACGGGGACGGCCGGTAATCTCGGTTACGCTTTTGCGTGGGGTGTCCAGGGAACCAACGGTAACTTCCCCGGCGGGTACATCACGCAGAATGCTTTGCTTCAAGGCAGCGCAACGCACGTCAACTGTGCTAACCCGGCGCAGCCAAACTCCAAGTCGTGTCAAAACACGCTGCTCAATCCGGCGCCGGATTTGACCAGCGCAAACGTGAACAACAATCTCAACACCTATTGGGTCACCGGACAGTACTCGCAGTATAACTTCGTCGGCAAGCTCAAGTACGATTTCTCGCCGCGCACCAGCCTCCAGTTGACCGCGTACTCGGCGAACGACTGGTCGAACTCCACCGGCGAGGGCGACAACGATTATCAAACGTACCCGTACGCCCTCTACGGCGCCCAGACGACAATCGCGGGCAACGGTAAGGCGGGCTCTCAGGCCTACGTCAACGGAGTCCTCAAGACGTGCCATAACGCGATCACCGTGCTCACCGACACGCCCGGTGGTTACACGTGCATGACGGCCAAACAGTACGCCGTGAACTTTTACGGGCCGTTCGGAGGCGGCATCGATCGCTGGCGATCGCTGGGCAATCAAGACTACGACGCCCGTCTCAACCAGAAGTTGGGAATGGGTACGATCACGCTCGAAGGCTTCGCCGATACGTACAACTACAACGAGCAAAAAGGTCCCGGCTCCGTCATCGGGGTCGCGACGCCGTATGGCCCGGGACCGTTCTATCTCAACCTCTATAAGAATCGCGGATACCTACTCAGCGACGACTTCTCGTGGTCGAAGAACGATTTCGGCTTCGGCTATTCGTGGCTGCACGAGGGCATCAGCAACGGTTATTCCAATACGAACAGCGCCGGGACGCAGATTGCGTATTTCACGTACAATCCCGAGCTCTACCTGAGCACCGGCAGCTACTTCCTTCGCGACACGTACACACCCAACGATCGCCTGCAGATGTTCGGCAATCTCTGGGTTCAGCGGTCGCAGGATACGTCGACGACCTACGTCGATCCGCGCTTCTCGGTCGTGTATCATCTGACGCCGGGCGACGTTCTTCGTGCGACCACGGGACGTTCGTATAGCGAACCCGATCCGTCGCTGCTCGCGCTCGCGCCGCCCGTTTACGGCGCGCCCACGAGCGTCAACTGCCCGTCGAATACGACCGGCAGCGGTGCGCTGGTTTCGATTGCCTCCGAAGCCGATCCCGACCTCAAGCCCGAGACGGCAAACGACATCGAGCTGGCCTACGGTCACCGCTTCACCTCGACCACCAACTTTCAGGCCGACGTGTATCAGTCGTGGGAGAACCAAGCACTGCTTAGCGGCAACACGCAAATCACGAATATTCCGCAAGTAACGGTGCCTCAGCACTTGATCGATCAGTATCTCGCGCGGTTGTCGAAGTGTCCGGGGCTCAACCCCACGATCGATAACCTCGCGTTCAGCTCAACGTTCAACGCCTCGGGCGCGCGTTATCGCGGCATCGTGCTGTCGACGAACGTGGGCATCACGCGCAGCGTGCAGTTCAACGCCTCCTACACGGCTCAGTCGGCAGCCTACATCGGGATTCCGCAAGACATCCTGCAGCAGAATACCGGTCTGATCGACGGCGCCCAAATCTACGGCATCCCGCTGCATCAGGCAACGGCCGGCCTCTCATACCAGAACCGCACCGGCTTCGGAGCGCGCATCGACACGACGTACGTCGGCAATAACAACAGCTGGAACCGTCCGGCGTTCTGGTTTGCCAACGGCAGCGTTTCACAAGGCAGCTCCGACGGCAAGACGGTCGTGACGCTCGGCGTCAATAACATCTTCAATAGCGCCGCGCAGCAATATGGTTTGATCGGTGCCGGCGTGTATCAACCGCAGAACTATTACGGGCTCGGCCCGGCGAGCGGTCTTACGCAAGGGCAAGAAGAGTACGGCCTGCCGTTCCGTCAATATTGGCTCACCGTTAAGGTCGGTATTTAAGCGCTAAGAAAACCTGGGGATTTCGCGAGTTCTTATCGACGGCGTCTGTGCTAGGCTAGGGCCATGGCTGAGAGATACCAACTCGTCTTACAGTTCGCGTTAGCGCCGCGAGACGTGGCTCGGTTCGATCGCATTACCGAGTTCGAAAATCGTCTCGAGCGTCACTGCCAACATCCCGTCGGTGAAGCCGAGGGCGTCTATACACTCGAAGGCAGCGACTGCAAGTTGGGACACATGGAAGTGCGCTTGCTTACCGACGATCCGCCTCGCACACTGGAAGTCATCCGCGATATCATCCCGCCCGCCTGCCCCTATGACGCGGGTTATCGAAACGCGCACACGCAGGAGCCGCTGAACTCCCTCTAACCTCGCCGTGGACGGTAAATGGACGCTTCGTCCGTACCGTCCACAACGATGGTAACGACAAAACGGACGTTCGCGCTTCTCGCTGCGCTGACGATGGCAGGATGCAGTGGCGCCGGCGCGGCGGGCAACCCGATTCCGGGGTTCGGCACCGCGCCGGCGCCGGCGACCAACGCGGCGGAGAGAGCGCGACTGACCGTACGCGTGCGGATTCCCAAACGGCGGCGCGGCGCGCGGCGCGCACGCTACATCTCGCCGGCGACGAAGGGGATGACGCTTGCGTTTAGCGGGGCGTCGTCGTTAACCGATACCGTCGGCCTCACACCGTCGAGCCCGGGCTGCAAAGGTTCGCCCTTGGAGTGCACGGTCGAGCTTTCGCTACGTCCCGGCAGCTACTTGCTCACGGTGCGGGCGTACGACAAGGCGCCGGCAGCACACGCGATTCCAACCGGAGCAAACCTGCTGTCTTCTGCGTCGAACCTTCCGGTCAAGGTTGCCGCCGGGACGCAGAATCATTTGGGCCTCACGCTCGACGGCGTCCCGGCGAAGCTGACGATCGGCACGTTTGCGTTTGGCACCGCCGGCACCGGATTTTTAGCGAGCTCGTTTACCATCGGAGCGCAAGACGCGGATAGCGACACGATCGTCGGTACCTATGCAACGCCCGTGAAGTTGAGCGACAGCGATACCTCCGGCGCAATCGCCGTCGCGACATCGGGGACCGACGGTCCGCCGGCGCAAACGCTTCTGGGCTCTAGCGATACCGCCGCCTTGAGTTACAGCGGCGCGCCGCTGGGAGCGGTGACGATCGTCGCTGCGGCCGGAAACGTAAAAGCCAGCCGCGTGTTTGCCGTGACGAATCCCATCTTCGTCGCTGACGGCAGTGGAACAAACCTGAAGGAAATCGCGCCCGACTGCTTCCTTGCCGGGTGCACCAAGACGCTTTCGCCGGGCGGATACGGCGATATCGTCGGACTTGCCAGCGCTGCGAACGGCGATCTGTATGTTGCCGACGCGCCGAGCCAGACGATCTACCATTACCAGTCGTGCCCCGAGGGAGAGTGTCTCGTCGATACTCCAGCGACGGGCGTGCCGTCGCTCAAGGGCCTTGCGATCGACTCCGGAGCGCACCACGTCTACGCGTCGAGCGGCAGTTACGTGTACGAGTTTTCGCCGCCGTCGTGCGAGACCACGTCGTGCGCGTCGAACGTCGCCCAGGGCGCGTTTTTCAATCCGGCCGGCGTCGCCGTCGACGCTTCGGAAAACCTCTACGTCGCCGATCCAAGCCTCGGCGCGGTTTACAAAGTGCCTTCCGGATGCACGTCGCCAACGTGCGTCGTTGCGCTTGGCGGCACGGCGTCTAACACGCCGCAGGGCGTAGCCGTCGACAACGCGGGCCACGTCTACGTCGCCGACACGTTCGGCAGCATCTTCGAGATGCCGGATACGTGTCAGTCGCAATCGTGTGCGACCGCGATCGGAGCGGGCTTCCTCGAGCCGTACAACGTTGCGATCGACGACTTGGGCAACGTTAACGTTACCGATGTCACGGCAAACAAGGTCTATCAGTTTGTGCCGCAGTGCAGCGTCGAATCGTGCACCTTCAGCGTAGGCGGCGGATTCAGCGGCCCCAGTGCCGTCAGCATCCCGTAAAGGACCGGCGCATCGTTTGGGGTAGACCGCCCCATGGCGCTCTATGACGATGTTTGGGAGTATTTTCGCCGCGCGCACGAATCCGGGTTAGGACGGCTCCGCAACGCGGTCGCGCTCGCGCCGTCGCCCGACGGCAAGCGCATCGTGTTTACCGGTCGCATGCTCGAAAAGCTCGAAGGTACGCCGGTGTTGGCGCTCGGCATCGTCGACGTTGCCGGCGGCGTACCGCACAATCTCGACACACGTCCCGGAACGGCGTCCGCTGCGGCCTGGTCGCCGGACGGAACCCTGGCGTACGTTTCGGGTGGTACGGCGATCGTCGTCGGCGCCCAGAAGATCGAAACCGGAATCGACGGCACCGTGGAAGAGATTGCGTGGAACGCCGATTCGAAGCGGCTGCTCGTGCGCGTCGCGGGCCGCGGTGCCGATGCGTCGGGTGCTGCGGGCTCGGGCATGGCCGGCAACGGGATCGACGGCGTGCCGTCGTGGCATCCGTACGTCGAGCGCGCGCGCGACGACGAAGCGTGGCGGCGCGCGTACGTCGTCGACGCTAAAACCGGTAAAACGCTGTGGCAGTCGCCGAGTTCGGACAACGTCTGGGAAGCCGTGTGGTGCGGCGGCGACGGTATTGCGGCAATCGTTTCGAACGATCCGACGGAATCGTCGTGGTACAGCTCGGCGCTCGTCACCTATGCGCTCGGCGGCGCGCGCCGCACGCTGTTCACGCCCCATGAAGAGATCGGCCTGCCCGCGGCATCACCCGACGCGAGATACGTCACGGCAATCGTTGCGTGCTGCAGCGATCGAACCATCGTCGCGGGCGACCTGGTGCTATTCGACACCCAGAGTGCGACACCGCAGCCGCAGCCCGTCGCGACCGCTATCGACGTCACGCACGCCGTCTGGCGCGACGCGCACCGGTTGTTGTACGCCGGTATCCAGCGTATGGACGTCGTCGCCGGAGAGTTCGACGTACGCACGGGGCGCACGCGCGAGCTCTGGCGTACGAGCGAATCGGCCGGCAGCGATTGGCCGCTCGTGTGGCCGATCGGCGACGGCGACGCGTTCCTGACGGTCGTCGATTCGTACGGCCGCTACCAACGTATCGTCGCGGTCGAAAACGCCCGCGAACGCGTGATCTGCGATCTCAGCCACGACGGCACCGACTTCATCGCGCAAGCCGGGGGACACGCGGAACGCGTGACGTGGAAGGGCCGCGATGGCCTCGAGATCGACGGAATGCTCGTCCGTCCGGAAGGCGACGGGCCGTATCCTTTGGTGGTCAACGTACACGGCGGTCCCGTGTTTTCGTTTCGCAACGACTGGTCGCTTCACTATTTCTACGTTCCGATCTTCGCGCGGCACGGCTACGCGGTGCTCAATCCCAATCCGCGCGGCAGCCGCGGTCGCGGCCAAGATTTCGCGCGCATGGTGCGCGGCGATATGTGCGGCGAGGACACGCACGACATTCTGCTCGGCGTCGAAGCGATGGTCGAGCGCGGCATCGCCGATCCCGACCGCATTGCCGTGACCGGACGCAGCTACGGCGGCTACATGTCGAGCTGGCTCGTCACGCAAACCGATCGCTTCGCCGCCGCCATTCCCACATCGCCCGTCACCAACAACTTCAGCCATCATTGGACGGCGAACATTCCCGAGTTTAACCGGCGCTTTCTCAAGGACGATCCCTATAGCACCAACGGCATGTACCACGCGCGCAGCCCGGTGTTTTTCGCGAATCGCGCCAAGACGCCGACGCTGTCGATGGCGGGTGCGCGCGATCGCTGCACGCCGGCCGGACAAGCGACCGAGTTTCACCGCGCGTTAGCGGAGAACGGCGTTGCCTGCGAGCTGGTGATCTATCCGGAAGAAGGCCATCACGTCGACCGCCTGGAGGCGCAAGCCGATCAGATGGCGCGCATGCTCGATTGGCTGAACCGGTTTATGCCCAAGAAGCCGATGTCGTGACGCGTGCCCCCGTCGACCGCGAGATCGGCGACGATCTCCCCGACGACGGGACAGAACTTATAGCCGTGTCCTGAGAAACCGCAGGCGATCGTCACCGACGAATCGTTCGGGTGTTTGTCGATGATGAAGTTCCCGTCCGGAGTGAGCGTATAGGTGCAAACGCGTCCGCGCAAGTAGCTGCCGGCGGCGCCTTCGAGCCAGTCGTCGAGCGCGCCGCCGACGATGGTCGCGTCGTCGTCGTGAATGCGCCGCTCGACCTTCTCGGGATCGACGAAGTTCCCGAACTTGTGCAAGGCAGATTTGAGCGCGCCGTTAATCGCCGGAAAGCCGTAGAGCGGCGCCGGCAGATCGGCGCGTTCGATGAAAAACGTCGGAAAGATGCCGCGGTCAAAGTGTGCGTTGAGCGGCTCGAACCAGATCTGCACGTTGCGCTGCACGCGCAGCGGCAATTCGAGATCGGCGAGCAGTGGCTGCGCCCACATGCCGGGACAGATGACGAGATTCGTCGCTTCGATCTCCGTGCCGTCGTCGAGATAGACGTGGTGCACGCCGTCGCGCTTGTCGATCGACTCGACGCGCGTGTTGAAGCGCATGTCGGCGCCGTGCGCCGCGGCAACGTTGAGATGCGCGTCCAGCGCCGACTCGGGAAAAACGATGCCGGCTTGATGCTCGAGCAGTCCGACTTCGTCGCGTCGCGGGAGCGTGCCGGGGAAGCGCCGCGCGATCTGGTCCGCATCGAACTGCTCGAGCGGCAGATCGTACTCGTTGGCGGCGCGTAACGTGCCGGCGATTCCTTCGCGGTCGGGGGTTCCGACCATCAGGATGCCGACGAAATCGACCAGCTCGCGTCCGGATTGCATTTCCAACTCGTGCCAGAGCTCGTAGCTGCGCTGGAGAAGCGGGACGTACGCGGGGTTTTCGAAGTAGGCTTTGCGGATAATGCGCGACTCGCCGGTCGACGAGCCCTTTTGATGAAGGCGCTCGAACCGCTCGAGCCCGATCGCGCTCACGCCGCGGGTCGCAAGATGCGCGAGCGCGGCGCCTCCCATCCCGCCAAGACCGACTACCGCGACGTCGTAGCGCACGCAACCTCCAGAAAATAAGAGAGCCTTCCTTTCTGGAAGGCTCCCGCGGTTCCCATCATGGTCCAACCGCTGCGACAGGCCCGAGCAGAGAGAGAAGGCCGGTCGCTCCGTTGTGCACCCTGATGGTCTTATCGGCAGTAAAGGCTCCGGCGCGTAGGGGGAAGATCCACCTTGCCGCCCACCGGCTTGGCAAGCACCGATTGGAAGATGCCGAGCCGCCCCGTCGCAAAGCCCTGTGCGCTGCCGGCCATATAGAGCCGCCACGCGCGATAGCTCTGTTCGCCGGCGGCCGCGATCGCCGCGCGGCGGTTGGCTTCCAGACCGGCCCCCCACGCGCGCAAGGTCCGCGCGTAGTGCTCGCGCAGGCTCTCGACGTCGCGCACTTCGAAGCCGGTGCGCTCGGCGATCCCGAGCGCGTCGGATACTGCGACGAGCTCGCCGTCGGGAAAGATGAAGCGCTCCATGAAGCCGTTCGCACGTCCGCCCTTACGGCCGTCGCTCTGATCGGCGATGCCGTGGTTGAGAAAGAGGCCGCCCGGACGCAGCGCTTCGTAGGCCGCGCGAAAGTATTCGGGCAGTCGCGCGCGGCCGACGTGTTCGAACATGCCGACGCTGACGATCTTGTCGAACTGCTCGCCCGCAAGCTCGCGATAATCGCGCAGCTCCACCCGCGCGCGATTCCCGACGAAAGCGGCGGCGATTCGGCGCTGCGCCTCGTCGTATTGCGTCTGCGACAGCGTGATGCCGAGCACGTGAGCGCCGTAGCGTTCGGCCGCGCGCACGACCAGCGCGCCCCAGCCGCAGCCAATGTCCAATAGCCGCTCGCCGGGCCGAAGATGAAGCTTGTCGAGCGTGTAGTCGAGCTTGGCCGATTGGGCCGCATCGAGCGTCTCGACGCCGTCGTCCCAATACGCACACGAATACACCATTTCACGATCGAGAAAGGTCCGGTAAAACGCAATCGGCTGATCGTAATGAAAACCGATCGCCAGACGATCGCGCTCTTGCGAGTGAACGCGGCCGTGCAGTTTAGCTTCGCGCAGCGACGGCAGGTCGCATTTTGGAAGCCGGCGCAGCAAGCGCAGCAGTCCCACGGTATGCGGCAGCGAGATCCCGCTGCTCGCGTTGAGCAGCGCGTCGACGGCCCGTTCGACGTCACCCTCCACGTCGAGAATGCCGGCGGCGAACGCGCGTCCGGGGTTGAGATCGACCGGGGGCGAGAACGCCATCCGCAGCGCGCCCGGATCGTTGACGCACAGCACGAAACGCTCCGAGCCCGTCGCCGGCAACCGGGTTCCGTCCCAAAACGCCACGCCGAAATCCTTGAGGTAGGCGTCGCCGAAAAGCTCGCGCAGTGCCCCATCGGCCACGTCGACGTGGGGATCGGAATGTGTGGTATCGGCGAGGGCGAAGGGCTGGCGCATAGTGGTGCTCCAGAGTTTCTTACCCGAACTGGCGCAAACGCTCGCGGGTGTTTTCAGGCTATCGCCCGACGCCTTTATCACTGCGTCGACATTGACGCACGAGGCGATGGCCCTAGGAATCACCATCGTGCTGCTGGCCGGATTCAGCGAGGCGGTCGCCGCCAGCATCGTGCTCTTCGCCAATCGCGTGAAGCCGGCGCGCTTCATCTTTACCTGGGCGATCGGCGCGCTATTGTTTGCGTTCAGTTACTCGTTCCTGGTCGGCAGCACGTGGGTCGTTCTGCGGGTGCTGCACGCCCCGCCGGTCCCGTTTCGCGAGCTAGCCGCGATTTTTGCGGTATCGTACGCGCCGCTGCTGTTTTCGTTTCTCGGGGCGCTGCCCTATTTCGGCCCCGGTGTGCTCAACGTGCTTCGCGTTTGGCATTTCCTCGCGTTGATCGTCGGGTTCGCCGCGGTGGATCACGTGACGTTCGTCGCGGCGGCATGCTACGTCGCGCTCGGATGGATCGGCGTGCTGGTCGCGCAGCAGAGCTTCGGAAAGCCGATTGCAGAGTTGGGAACGCGCGTCCTCGACGCCGTTGCGGGCGTGCGCTTAGTCGCCGACGAGGATATGGTCATCGGTCGTGCGACCACTGGTTCGTCACTGGTTAAACGCACGCGCGACACCGCGCCGGTCGTACCGAGTCCAAAGCCGGTTCATCCGGCGGTTTGGCAAGCAGCGGTTGGTTTAGCGTGCGTCGGTCTGTTGACCGTCGTCGTCGCGCTCGCGCTCGATCCGGTGCGCGGCGCCGTTTTCGGGTGGGAGAGTCACCTGCCGCGTATAGCACGCGTTCCCATCGATCTCTTTTGGCTCGGCGTGCTCGCAATTATCGTTTCGGGATTCATGGCGCCCGTCGAGACGCTGGGCTGGTGGGCCGGCTGGTACGGCGATCGCATCGACGCCACCGTCGACGTGCAGCCTTCTGACGATAAGGCTCCGCCGCAGGACGTGTCGCGCTACGTCGTCTACCTCGACGGCGTCGCGCAATCGAGCTCGCATTACACACCCGACATCGAGACGTTCCTCGACGCGCTCGCCGCGGAGCTGCCCGACGGCGTGCGGCTGATCCGCGGCGTCATGTCGTACTCGGTGATGAACCGCCCGCTCGAAGACGACCCGCTGTTTTCCCGATTGTGGTCGTTCATCGACAGCGAGAGACTTGGGGGCCCCAGCGGCTCTGCCGATGGGGGGCGCGTAGGCGCGAAGCGCCGGAGTGCCTTTTCAATGTTAGGGGTCCCCGGCGCGCGAAGCGCGTTGGGGATGGTCGTGAACTTGCGCAACATGCTGATCGTCGCGGTTTCCGCCGATCCGCGCTACGGGCCGATGTATAACTTCGGCATCGCGCAGATCGTCGTGAAATCGCTCGTGGCCAACGGCTATAAGCCGCGCAGCGGCGTGCCCTTGACGTTGATCGGCTACAGCGGCGGCGGCCAAATGGCGTGCGGCTCGGCGCGCTTCGTCAAACAGGCCATCGACGGCCCTATCGACGTCATCTCCCTGGGCGGCGTGATCAGCGGGGACGATCCGATTCTCGATTTGGAGCACCTCTACCATTTCGTCGGCGATCGCGACAACGTCGAACGCATCGGCCCGGTGCTGTTTGCATCGCGCTGGAAGATCGCGGTGCTCTCCAACTGGAATCGCGCCAGACGCTTGGGGCGCTTGACGGAAATTTCGCTCGGTCCGGTGGGACATCAAGTGCCCGGCGGGATGCTCGATCCGAATCTCGAGCTTCACGACGGACGCACCGCGCTGCGTCAAACACTCGACTACATCGAGCACGTGCTCGACGGAACGATTCAGGTCGCCGAACCCTGGCTGAAGAAGAAAGAAAGCGCGTACGAGCGGTACTCGAGCGCGCCGTGGAATCGCGCCGAGTTCTATCCCGTATCGCGGACGTGCACGGAGTTCACTCCGGTGGCCGATTGGGCCGGCCGCCT
Organism: Candidatus Baltobacteraceae bacterium; assembly: GCA_036488875.1. Classification (NCBI taxonomy): domain Bacteria; kingdom Bacillati; phylum Vulcanimicrobiota; class Vulcanimicrobiia; order Vulcanimicrobiales; family Vulcanimicrobiaceae; species Vulcanimicrobiaceae bacterium. The sequence continues at coordinate 136,951 of DASXGW010000003.1, forward strand.
GATTCTGCCCGATCGCAACGCGCGCTTCGGCGGCGCGTTGCTCGAGCTGCGCTGCACGCCCGCCGATCGACGAGATCTTCTGGGAACGACGATACGTTTGCAGTGGAACGAATCGTCGCCGGGCGTGCGCGAGATGCTGCGAGCGGTGCGCCGCGACGTGAACTTCGGTGCGCAAGCGTACTACACGAGCACGTACGGCGGATTCGTTCATCCGGTGCGCTTGAATCGCTGGCGGTTGGTCGACCCGCTCGAGTCGCTGGCCGCCGCGCATCCCGTCGACGACGTTTTCGTCAAACTCGCAGGGACGATCGACGTCGCGACGGACGGCAAGGAGACGGTACTGCGCATCGAGCGAGAGCCCGTGCAGATAACGGGATGTTTCTACGGACTCGTGCGGTTCTTGGAGCCTCAAAACGACGGGGTCGTGACGGTCGCGCATTACGACTCGTCGACGCATCGCTGCAACGGGAAACGCACCGCCGTGCGCGTTCTGCCGGCGATCGATCGTCCGCTCGGCTCGTATCCCGGCGACGAGTGGTACGTCTACGGCTTACCGGGCGCGGACGGGACGCTGGTGGTGCAGGCGATGGCGCCGCGCGACGAACTGCTGGCGCGTGAAAACGGCATCCCGTGGAGGGCCGGTGACCGCGCGCTCATCGTGCAGATTACGGACGGAGGGTTCGGGCACTATGCCTACGGGACGGCCAGCATCGTCCACGATGCGACGACCGGCGACTTGCGTGTCGAAAAGACCTACTACCATCTCTACGCACACAACCCCGAGGGACTCGTCTCCGGCGCGGTGGATTGGTCGCGCGCGATGGGCGATCGCCAGTTCGGCTGGGGCGGACGTCGCACGGTCTCGGAGCTCGTCATCAAAGACGCGCGCTTAGCGCCGCTCTTCGGAAGTGTCGCGCTGCAGCTCGGCGCTATGGCGGCGCGCTATCGCATCGGCGACGGTACCGGCGGCACCTACGCGGGCATCGCGCACAACTCGACGCAAGACTCGAATCGCGCGTTCGTGAAGGCAGTGCCGCAGCTGCGCAAGCGACTGGAACCCTTCGGCGCGCTCTACGCGGGCTGGACGCCGAACGAGTTTAGCTTGGGAAGCACGTTCGAAGACGCGCCGTTGCGCAACTTGGCAGTGGCGTTGAGTAACTGGCCGTGTATCGTGCCGGCCCTCGCGCGCGAAGCGATCGTCCACGCCCTCGCGCGCGACGGCGCACACGTTACATCGACGAAATCTGACTCAGCATCCTTCCGGCTTGGTCCGCCGGAACGGACTGAGCAATATCGGCTTGACTGATCATGCCGACGAGTTTGCCGTCTTCGACGACCGGAATGCGCCGGATTTGTTTTTCCGCCATGATGTCGATGACGCGCTCTACCGGGTCTTCGGGAGTGACGGTCACCGGGTTGGGCGTAACGATCTCGCCGACGGTCGTTTTGCGCGGGTCTTTTCCCTGTGCTATCCCGTGAATGACGATGTCGCGGTCGGTGACGATTCCCTGTACGCGCTGCTGTTCGTCGCAGATCGGGAGCGCGCCCACGTCGTGTTGCGCCAAGCGTTCCGCGGCGGTTTGAAGCGAATCATCCTCGCGCAACGCTTCAACGTTCTCGGTCATAATGTCGGAAGCGGTCGATGCTTTCAATGCCATGGGCCGAAAGTACCCAACAAACAGACGTTCGAACGTTGCTGCCGCAGGGTCGGCGGCTCTACAGGCGGAGGACCCCCATAATGCGCGCGCTGCAATACCAAAAGTTCGGCGAGCCTGACGAAGTCGTCAGTCCGGTCACGATTGATACGCCTCAACCCGATGACGGAGAAGTGTTGGTGCGCGTCTCGCTGTCGCCTATTCACAATCACGACTTGGCGACGATTCGCGGCGTCTACGGCGTGAAGCCCCCGCTGCCGGCAATCGGTGGAAGCGAGCTGGTCGGCACGGTCGACGGCAAGCGCGTCGCCGTTCTCGCGCGTGGCGCGTGGGCCGAGTACGCGCTCGCGCACCCCGACGGGCTCGTGCCGATTCCCGACGGGATCCCCGACGAAGTCGCCGCGCAGCTGTTGGCGATGCCGTTGTCGGCGATCGTGCTCTTCGACGAGCTGCGCGTTTCCAAAGGCGATTGGATCGTGCAGAACGCCGCCAACGGTGCGGTCGGACGCACGCTGACGACCGCCGCGCAGAAAGCCGGCGTCAACGTGATGAACCTCGTGCGGCGCGAGGCTGCAGCGCAAGAACTGCGCGCGCGCGGCGCCAAGCACGCCGTCGTTCAAGAAGGCGATTGGGTCAAGCGCGTGCGCGAAGACATCGCCGGCGCGCCGATCGCCCGGGTCGTCGACTCGGTCTGCGATGAAAACTCGATCGCGCTCAACGGCTTGCTCGCACCCGACGGCGAGCACGTCGTCTTCGGTGCCTTGGCCAAGCGCCCGCTCTGCGTCAACCCGGGCACGCTCATCTATGGGCAGACGCACGTACGCGGGTTCTGGATGATCGCGTGGATGAACAAGGCGAGCGCGCAGCAGAAAGCCGACGTCGTCGGCCGCTGCCTTGGCATGGCGCTCGCGGGCGAGCTCTGGCTTCCCGTCGCCGGAACCTATCCTTTAGAGGATGCGACGCAGGCGCTGCGCGCCGCCGAAACCGCCGGCCGCCCGGGCAAAGTCCTCATTGCCCCGTAGTTAGGGCACCGGTAACCGCATGCAGATCACGTGGCGACCCACCAAGCATGCGGATGCGCCGCGTTCGCAACTCCCCGCGAGCGCCTTCGCCTTCCCGGCCGAGCGCAAAGAACCGCTGGTGGACGCATCGCAAGTGCGCAGCGCGGTCGCTCGGTTCGCCCAGGTCCAGGACGTCTCCGAAGCCGAGCGTGCCCAGGCCTTCGCCAACATCAAGGCGGCCGCGGCCTACTTCGGCGTGACGGTCGGAGCCAAGAGTTGGCACGACCTCGTGGGTTAATCGCCGAACGGCAGCGACACTTCGATATTCGGCGACGCGCCATCCGTGACGCGAATCGTTGCGCCGAGTTGCTCGACGATGTGAAACCCGCGTCCTCGCTCGCCCCGCGGATCGTACGGAAGCGTGTTGCGGACGAAGCCGGAACCGCAATCGCTAACGGATAGCTGCCAACGCCTTCCAGAAGGACGCAGCTCGACGGCAATCGGCAGACGGCCGTGCTCGCACGCGTTGGCGAGCAGCTCTCCGAGAATGATTTCTCCGTCGGAAATCTCAGCCTCGGTGCGCCCCAATCGGCGCAGCTCGTGCACGAACGACCGGCGCATTAGGCGCACGTTCGGCGAATCGACCGTCCCGGTGCTCCACGACATCGCCGTCATGCGCACATCAGTCGGAGCGATCGTGCCGGCGCTCGCGAGAACGTCAACGTCAGGATCGCGACGTCGTCGGCCGGAGGCAAGCCCGAAAGAATTCTTGCGAGCAATGCCGCCGCCGGATCGTCGCAGCTCAGAAAATCGATCGCACCAACGGTTTCGATCAACATCCGTTCGCCCTCGACCGTGTCGCGCGTGTGCTCGGTCAATCCGTCGGTGTACAGCACGAGCGCGGCGCCCGCTTCGATCGGTACGCTGGCGAATCGGTACGGCGGTTCCATTATCGCGCCCAGCGGCGGTCCACCGGTAGCGAGCAACTCTAGCGGCGCGCCCGGCCGGACGAAGATGATCGGCGGATGTCCCGCGGTCGCGAACGTTACCCGGCCTTTGCCCAGGTCGACTAGCCCGCACGCGACCGTCACCATGCGCCCCTCTTGGAGCAGAAGGACGTCGTTTGCGATTTGCAACACCTCGGCGGGATCGGCCCCGGTCATTGCGGCCGTAGTAATCGATTGCCGCACGCGGCTCATGGCGACGGCGGCTTCGAGCCCGTGGCCGGAGACGTCGCCGATCGAGAACAGCAGCTGGCGATCGTCGATGGCATATGCATCGTACCAATCGCCGCCGACCCGCGTCTCGTCGCGCGCGGGAACGTACGCTCCGTGCAATACGACGTTCGGGAACGAGGGAAGCTGCGGGCGCAAGAAGGCGTTCTGAAGTACCTCGACGGCGCGACGTTCTTTCTCGTATGCGACTTCGCTGCGCTCGAGCCGGCGCCGTAAGCGGCTTTGCGCGAAGCCGTATCCGATCACCACGAAAGCGATGACGACGCCCAGCGCAATCGATCCGAACATGACCCGCGAGATCAAACCGTTCGTGGCAGCGGTCACTGCGGTGGCGCGACCTTGAATCACCACGGTTAACTCGTTATCGTTTTCGCGAAATGCGTCAACTAGGAACTTGCCCAGTTTTTGCGTCTTCGGTTGTGCGGCATGAGGACTGCGCAGCAAAGGCTTGGCGACGGTGGCGAGCCACAGCGCGTTAATCCGTTGCTCGCGGCGCACCGGCTCGTCGTCGATTTGCAAGCTGACAACCGTCTCGTCGAGCCGCGCGTACATCGTTGGAAAGGTGAGGCGCGCCGAATCGTAGGGCTGAAGGAAGACGCGCAAATCGGTCGCGAGATAGCCGCGCAGCCCGGTCTCTTCATCGAGTTGAAGCTTGAGAAGCCTTCCGCGTTCGAACTGAGCGTTTTGCAGGCGTTGCTGCGTCTGCGCGTTTCTTGCAATCGCAGCGCGTACCCACAAGGTCGACCCGAGGAAAATGACGAGCAGAACGACGGCCAGCGCGGCGTGCCTCAACCGGTCTGTGCCTCCGAAACCGAGGGGTAGGGCGGCATGATCATTGCGATCCCCGAGATCTCATAAAGCCGGGCGATCCGCTGGCCGACGACCACGCGGGGAGCCGAACGGCCGGCGTTCTGCCGCACCCGGTGTAATAGAACGAGCTCGGCCAATGCCAGGGAATCCATATAGTCGACCTGGGTGAGGTCGACGATGGCGGGGTCTCCCTCGGCTAGCTCCGCTAGCCGGGCACGCAAGGTCTCCCGCACGGTAAAATCGAGATCACCGATAAAGGCGACGACGACTGGGTTGCTGCCGGACACTGCCCTTGGATTACCCCCCTACCCCGGCAGATAAACGGTAGGTCCGCGTGAGCTCCTGCCCCGACAAAAGAAGGAATCAGTACGCGGGCGTTGACGCTCCCCCTGGCGGGTGCTAAACTCGTAACCTATGCCCCGCGGCTCATAAGGCCACCATAGAGAAGGGCGAGTCACCTCCGGCCACGTTACCGGAGCCGTTGCTCGTCTTTTTGGTGTGCCCGCGAGTTTCGTGGCATGCGCGCATCCACGATTCATAGCAACAGAAAGAGAGTAATGGCGAAAACGACAGCTCCGAAGGCCCCCGCGAAGAGCTCAGCGGGAGCGAAGGGCAAGTCGAAGCGCGCCGCGTCCGCCAAAGGCGGCGCGGCCGTAGGCAACGGCGCCTCGAGAGTCATGCCCGCGACGTTCCCCATGCCGACGGGGGCGTTCACGGTCGAGCAACCCCCCGATCCCGGCGCGAAGCGCAGCCGGTATACCTTTGCCAAAATTCCCCACGTTCTGGAAGTACCCAACCTCATCGAACTGCAAAAGGCGAGCTTCGAGTGGTTCAAGACGGAGGGTTTGGCGGAAGCGTTTAATTCGATCTCGCCGATCAAGGACTTTACCGGCAACTTGATCCTGGAGTTCGGCGAGCACAGCCTCGGCGAGCCCAAATATACAATTGAAGAGTGCCGCGAGCGCGACATGACGTACAGCGCCCCGTTGCGGGTACGCGTGCGCTTGATCACGGCCGAGTCAGGCGAAATCAAAGGCATCCCCGACCAAGAGATCTTCATGGGCGATTTTCCGCTCATGACCGACAAGGGCACGTTCATGATCAACGGCGCCGAGCGCGTGATCGTGAGCCAGCTCGTCCGTTCGCCCGGCGTGTACTACAGCCAAGACGTCGACACGAACGCGCGTCCCACGTTCAATGCGACGATCATTCCGAATCGCGGCGCTTGGATCGAGTTCGAAACCGACAACGGCACGAAGAACGACGAGACCGAGGGCACGATCGGCGTTCGCATCGACAAGAACCGTAAGATCTACGTCTCGACGTTCATCCGCGCGCTTTCGCGTCCGGATCTTGGGCTGAACTGGGAGACCGACGAGGCGATCCTCGCGCTCTTCAACGACAGCCCGCTCGTTCGCAACTCCATCGAAAAAGACAAGGATATCAAGACGCGCGAAGACGCGCTCAAAGAGATCTATAAGAAGCTGCGTCCCGGCGAACCCGAAAATGCGGAGAACGCCGAGAAGCTGCTCGAGTCGCTGTTCTTCGACGAGAAGCGCTACGATCTCGCGGGCGTCGGCCGCTATAAGTTAAACGGTAAGTTCCACTATCGCATCGAGAACCCGGATCCCGACGCGCGCACCGAGCAGCCGACGGTTGCCGTCGACGAGTACGCCGATGCGGGCCTGGAGATGCCGGCGATCGAGACGCGGTGCCTAACGCGTGCCGACATGATCGCGGTGATCCGCCGTCTGATCAAGGTCGCGACGCGCGTCGTTCCCAAGGATGACATCGACCATCTCGGCAACCGCCGCGTTCGCAGCGTCGGCGAGCTGCTGCAGAATCAGTTCCGCGTCGGCCTGCTCCGCTTGGAGCGCGTCGTTCGCGAGCGCATGACGGTGCAAGACATCGAAACCGTCACGCCGCAAGCGCTGATCAACATCCGTCCGGTGGTGGCGGCGATCAAGGAGTTCTTCGGCTCCTCGCAGCTTTCGCAGTTCATGGATCAAACGAACTCGCTGGCCGAGCTGACGCACAAACGGCGTCTGTCGGCGTTGGGTCCGGGCGGTCTGTCGCGCGAGCGTGCGGGCTTCGAAGTCCGCGACGTTCACCACTCACACTACGGACGTATCTGCCCGATCGAAACGCCGGAAGGTCCGAACATCGGATTGATCGGTTCGCTGGCGACCTACGGCCGCGTCAACCGGTTCGGTTTCATCGAAACGCCGTACCGCGTCGTGCGCGACAGCAACGTCACCACCGAGATCGTCTACCTCACGGCCGATCGCGAAGACGAGTACATCATCGCGCAGGCCAACACGCCGGTCGATCCCGAGGGCGGCCAGATTATGGCCGATTCGGTCGTCTGTCGTTACGCCGAAGAGTACATCGAAGAGCCGGCGGCGCGAGTCCAGCTGATGGACGTTTCGCCCAAGCAAATCGTCTCGGTCGCAACGGCGCTCATTCCGTTCCTGGAGCACGACGACGCAAACCGCGCGCTCATGGGCGCAAACATGCAGCGGCAAGCCGTGCCGTTGCTGCGTCCCGACGCGCCGATCGTCGGCACGGGCATGGAGTACCGCGCCGCTAAGGACTCGGGCAGTCTCATCGTCGCCGACGAGGGCGGCGTGGTCACGTCGGTCGATGCGAAGGGGATTCTGATTCGCAACGACGAGGGTGTGGAGAAGCCGTACGACCTGCTCAAGTTCGTCCGCAGCAACGCGGGCACGTGCATCAACCAGCGCCCGATCGTGTCGCTGGGCGACGACGTCGTCGCCGGCCAAGTGCTCGCCGACGGTCCGTCGTCCGACGAAGGCGAGCTCGCGCTCGGTCAAAACGTTCTGGTCGCGTTCATGCCATGGGAAGGCTACAACTACGAAGACGCCATCCTCATCAGCGAGCGCATGGTTAAGGAAGATCGCTTCACCTCGATTCACATCGAAGAGTACGAATGCGAGGCCCGCGACACCAAGCTCGGTCCTGAGGAAATCACCCGCGACATTCCCAACGTCGGAGAAGACGCGCTCAAGGATCTCGACGAGCGCGGCATCATCCGCATCGGTGCGGAAGTTCGTCCGGAAGACATTCTCGTCGGCAAAGTGACGCCGAAGGGCGAAACCGAGCTGACGGCGGAAGAGCGCCTGCTGCGCGCGATCTTCGGCGAGAAATCGCGCGAAGTGCGCGACACGAGCCTCAAAGTGCCGCACGGTGAGAAGGGCAAGATCATCGACGTCAAGGTGTTCTCGCGCGAGAACGGCGACGAGCTGTCGCCGGGCGTGAACCACCTCGTGCGCGTCTACGTCGCGCAGAAGCGTAAGATTCTGCAAGGCGACAAGATGGCGGGACGTCACGGCAACAAGGGCGTTATCGCCAAAGTGCTGCCCGAAGAAGACATGCCGTATCTGGAAGACGGTACGCCGGTCGACATCGTCCTCAATCCGCTCGGCGTTCCGTCGCGTATGAACCTCGGGCAGATCATGGAGACGCATCTCGGCTGGGCCGCGCGCATGCTCGGCATGAGCGTGGCGACGCCCGTCTTCGACGGCGCGCACGCCGAGGATATCTCTGAGTGGCTGCAAGATGCCGGTCTGCCGTCCGACGGCAAGACGTGGCTTCGAGACGGCCGCAGCGGCGAGCGCTTCTCGCGTCCGATCACGGTCGGCTTGATCTACATGCTCAAGCTGGCGCACTTGGTCGACGACAAGATCCACGCGCGTTCGACGGGTCCGTACTCGATGATCACGCAACAGCCGCTCGGCGGTAAGGCACAGTTCGGCGGCCAGCGCTTCGGCGAAATGGAAGTCTGGGCGCTGGAAGCTTACGGTGCCGCGTACACGCTGCAAGAGCTGTTGACGGTCAAGTCCGACGACGTCGTCGGTCGCGTGAAGACCTACGAAGCGATCGTCAAGGGCGAGAACGTGATGGAGCCCGGCGTTCCCGAATCGTTCAAGGTGTTGATCAAGGAACTGCAATCGCTGGCACTCGACGTCAAAGTATTGACGGAGAACCGCGAAGAGGTCGAGATCAAGACGCCTGAAGACGAGATGGGCGAAACCGAGCGCCGTGAATACGGTCTGCTCATGGGCGACGAGCAGCCCGCGGTATCGCAAACGGTGGTGGCTACGCACGAAGCGGTTGCCGAAGCCGATGTGGCCGAGGGCGAAGCTCCGGTTGAGGAAGAGGAAGAGGAAGAAGAGGAAATCGACGACAGCAAACCGCTGGACGCGACGACTCCGCTGCCGACGCCTCCGCCGATGCCGCGGCCGGCCGAAGCCGAGGGCGAAGGGGTCTTCGAAGAAGAGGAAGAGCAGCCCGAAGAGGAGGTCGAGGAAGGCGCGCAGGGTTACGAACTCGAGGAAGAAGACGAAGAGACCTACGAGGAAGACAAGCCCTACGAAGAAGACGAGGAAGAATCGACCTTCGCCGAAGGCACCAACAACAACGAAGAAGACTCGTACTAGTTCTCGCTCCGTATCAAAACGAAAGGCCGCGCTCACCGCGCGGCCTTTTCTTTATGCTATGTTCGTCGACGATCTCGACACCCGGGGGCAGCGGCACAGCGAAGAAAGCAAGCCTTCAGGGACCGCCGATAAGCGCTTTACCGGCGATTCGTTCGGCGCCGCAGGACGCACCGGCTAACGCCAAGGAACCGCCCCGGCCGCGCGTAACTCCCCATATCCCGCAGAACCAGGACCTGGAGGAAGCTCGTGAGCACGCAGCCCAAAATCGGTCTCGTCGGCACCGGACGCATGGGTGCCAACATGGCCAAACGTTTGCACGACGTCGGATATGAAATTGCGGCGCTCTTCGATGTGAATCCTGAATCGGCGCTGGAAACGGCGAAGGAAACGGGCGGCGAAGTCACGCCGGCCCTCGCACGCGTTACCGAACTTTCCGACGTCGTCATCACGGTCGTTCCCGACGACGCCGCCATGTACAAGATCTTCGCAATGTCCGGAGACTCGCTATTGACCAATGCGCGAGGGCGCATTTTCATCAACTGCGCGACGATCACGCCGAAAGTGCACGTCGACGTTGAGAAGTTGGCCGAGGAGCGCGGCGCGCATTCACTCGAAGCGTGTATGGCCAGCTCGATTCCGCAAGCGCGCAACGGCACGCTGTACTTGATGATCGGCGGCCGCAAGGAAATCTTCGACCAGGTCAAGCCGATGCTCGAGAAGATGAGCGCGTCGCTCAAGTACGTCGGCGAAGCCGGCCGCGCCGCGCAGGTCAAAGCGCTGGTCAACATGGTGATGAACATCAACACGGCCGGTCTGGCCGAGGGCCTCGGCCTCGGCGACGCGCTGGGCCTCGATCTCGACGTTCTGCGCGAAGTCTTCTCGCAGACGGGCGCCAACTCGCGCGTGCTCGAGACCGACGGTGCCGACATGCAGAACCGCGAGCACGACGTGTACTTCTCCGCCGAGCACGCCGCCAAGGATTCCGGCATCGCGCTTTCGCTCGCAAAAGACGTCGACCTAACGCTCCCGCTAGCGCGCGCGACCTACGAGCAGTTCGAGCTCATGAAGAAGCTCGGGTTGGGTCAACTCGATAAATCCGGTGTCTCCGAACTCACTTTCGCCTCACGTCACGGAAAGGAACTCGCCAATGCCTGAGACTGCCACCAAAGAGAAGATCCCCTACGTCAGTTCGCAAACGACGGGCCCGCTCGGCGCCGCACATCTGCCGCGCCTATGGACGAAGCTCACGCTTGGTTATGCCGGTCAACTCGCCGATGGTTGGGACCATTGCGGTGCCGGATTCGATCAAATGACGATCGACAATCTCGGACTGAACCGCGACAAGGTCATGGAGTTCGTGCGCACGACCAAGCCGACGTACGTGCAGTTCGAGCAATACGTCGTCGACAACGGCACGACCGATGCCGACACGATCAAGAAGCACAACGCTTCGATCCACGGCTATAACCATTCTCCCGAGACCGCCAAGTCGATGCGCGACGGCATGGGCCTCAAAAACCAGAACGTCAACGATGCGGTGACGCTCAATATGCTCGACGATCTGCACGAGCTGCACAAGCAGGTTCACAGCTAGACCAAGCTTGAGCAGCGTTGCGCTGGTCGCGCTCGACGACGGAGCGCAGACGACCGTCGAGACCTGGGGTTCGCGCGGGCCCGTGGTGCTGTGCGTGCACGGCATGACGAGCTCGCGCTTTTCTTGGCAGCGTCTTGCCGAGCACTTGCAAGACCGGTTTCGCGTGGTCGCTTACGATCAGCGCGGGCACGGCGATAGCGCGAGAGTGCACGGGCCGATGGAGCTCAAGCGCGGCATCCGCGACGTGGAAAACGTCGCCACGGCGCTGGGCGAACCCATCGATTTGCTGATCGGCCACTCGTGGGGCGGCGCGATTGCGATTCAAGCGGGTCTACGGATGCCGGTATGGCGCGTTGGAGCCATCGATCCGATGATCCAGCAAGTCAGCCCCGAGTGGTACGAAGAGTATCTCGAAGAACTGCGGGCGCAGTTCGCGCACGACGGCGACGCGCGCGCGGCGCTGATTCGCGAAGAGTACGCCGACTGGCATCCTACCGATGTCGCGGCGAAAGTGCACGCCGTCGCAACGATGACGCTCGATCCAATCGAAGGGCTTATGCGCGAGAATCCGCCCGCGTCGTGGGACATGCGCCCCGCAATCGCTGCGTACGACAAACCGTTGTGGCTCGGGATGGCCGCGCCCGGCGAATCGATCAACGACGATGCCATGCTCGCCGAGATCGTCGACCGGCATTCACCCAACGTCGATATCGCCGTCTTCCCCGGAGCCGGTCACAACATCCATCGCACGGCCTTCGATGCGATGGTCAAATCACTTGACGATTGGATGGCCCGCACGTGAACGAAGAACGCCTTAGCCGCAAGAATCTGCTCGGCATCGCCGCATCGTTCGGCATATTCACTGCACTGGGCACGCCGCCGGCGGGCGCGACGAGCCTACCCGTGATCGGGGCGTGGAAGCTCGAGAGTTTCAACGTCGACGAGGGCAAGGGCGGAGAGAAGCCGCGGTTCGGTCCCGAGCCGGCCGGTTACTTGATGTACACCGAAAACGAGCGCATGGCGGCGGTGCTGATGGGAACGCATCGCCCGTCGCTCAACCCGCCGAAGTCGGTCGGGGGTCCCGCGAGCGGTCAGTGTATCGAGTCGGTCGCCGACTTCCTCGCGTACGCCGGACGCTACGAAATCAAAGGCGATCGCGTCTTCCATCACGTCGAAGTCTGTGTGTTCACCAATCTCGTTGGGACGACGCTCGAGCGCCAGTTCACGATCGCCGGCGACACGCTGACTATTCGCACCGTGCCGCCGGAGATCTGGGGCTCGTCTAACGTATTGGTGTGGAAGAGGGCGTAGTCGCGTCGATCGTACCCTGCTCCGACGTCTGCGGCGGCGGATAGAGTTCGGCCGCGTTCGTAAGCGGGCCGCGATCGGTGACGACGCAGTTGCATGCCGCGAACGCCTGCTCGACCAGCGTCTTCGCGATCGGATCGTCTCCGCAGATCGGGATGTTGGCGCCGGCCTGCGGTAGCACGATGAGCGCCCGTACGACCGAGTGCGAGTCCAATTTCTTGGCAAGGCACTCGGCATCGGTTATATCGTCACCCGTGGGCCGCGAGTTTCCGGCTTCGACGATTGCCTGCGGCGTCTGCAACGTACCGATGGCCGCGAGGGCGGCGTCGATTTCGTCATGCGGCACTGCAAAGATCAAGATTTCCATGGTGCTTGCTAACGCGTACGGAATGTCCGCCTCAGCGCCTGCCTTGCTCGCCGCTTCCTCTGCAGCGCGCCTGTCGCGAGGGTCGCTAAACTCTACCTCATGACCGCCCTCCGTGAAGAGCTTGCCGATAGCAACCGCGCGGTCGTCTGAACCGATGATGCCAATCTTCATGACTCTCTCATACCCTTGTCCGATAGCCACTGCTCGATTGGTCGCAAGCCAAAGGACAACGCCGGCTGTGGCGGGGCCGGGCTTGAACGGCCCAGCCGCCGCGGTTTCGGCGCCCGCGGGGGCTCTCGGCGGGCGCCGCTCGGACGGTCGTGACAGGCGGAGCCGGCCGTGATAAAATAGCCGTCTGTGCCCCGGCCCCGGCGACGGTGGGAGCTCCTTACGTGACCCCGTGAGAAGAGCGTCCCTGCGTAAGCCGCCGGCCTTGTGTCCTTCGACTTCGCGGCTACGCCGCTACACTCAGGATGACAGCACAGGCTTTGAGGAAGCGTCCCACTTGAATCTCATCGACGTCAACAACTTCGACGCCATGCGCATCGGCTTGGCATCACCGGAGCAGATTCGCGCGTGGTCGTTCGGCGAAGTCAAGAAGCCCGAAACCATTAACTACCGCACGCTCAAGCCCGAGCGCGATGGTCTGTTCTGCGAAAAGATCTTCGGCCCGACCAAAGACTGGGAGTGCCACTGCGGCAAGTACAAGCGCATTCGCTTTAAAGGCATGATCTGCGATCGCTGCGGCGTCGAGATCACGCGCGCGAAGGTTCGCCGCGAGCGCATGGGCCACATCGAGCTCGCCACGCCCGTCAGCCACATTTGGTATCTCAAGGGCGTTCCGAGCCGCATCGGCATTCTGCTCGACATGTCGCCGCGCCAGCTCGAGAAGGTCATTTACTTTGCGGCGTACGTCGTCATCGATCCGGGCGACACCACGCTCACCAAGCGCGAAGTGCTCTCGGAGCAAAAGTATCGCGAAGCGCGTGACAAGTTCGGTAATCGGTTCAAAGCCGGCATGGGTGCCGAAGCGATCCGCGAATTGCTGCGCGACCTCAACTTGCGACAGCTCCAAGAAACGCTGCGCAAAGAGTTCAAGGAAACCTCGGGACAAAAGCGTCTCAAGGCGATCAAGCGTCTCGAAGTCGTCGAAGCATTTCTCGCCAGCGGCAACAAGCCCGAGTGGATGGTGCTCGCCGCCGTTCCGGTCATTGCGCCCGAACTGCGCCCGATGGTGCAGCTCGATGGCGGCCGCTTCGCGACGTCCGACCTCAACGATCTCTATCGCCGCGTGATCAATCGCAACAACCGTTTGAAGCGGTTGCTCGAGCTCAACGCGCCCGAGATCATCATCAAGAACGAAAAGCGCATGCTGCAGGAAGCAGTCGATGCGCTGATCGACAACGGCCGTCGCGGCCGTCCGGTGACCGGCCCCAACAACCGTCCGCTGAAGTCCCTGTCCGACATTCTCAAAGGTAAGCAGGGCCGTTTCCGTCAGAACCTGCTGGGCAAACGCGTCGACTACTCCGGCCGTTCGGTCATCGTCGTCGGCCCGACGCTCAAGCTGCATCAGTGCGGTCTCCCCAAAGAGATGGCGCTCGAGCTTTTCAAGCCGTTCGTCATGAAGAAGCTCGTCGACCGCGCGCTCGCGCACAACATCAAGAGCGCGAAGCGTATGGTCGAGCGCGTGCGTCCGGAAGTTTGGGACGTTCTCGAAGAGGTCATCAGAGAGCATCCGGTGCTGCTCAACCGCGCACCCACGCTTCACCGTCTCGGCATTCAGGCGTTCGAGCCGGTGCTGGTGGAAGGCAAGGCCATCCATCTGCATCCGCTGGTCTGCACCCCGTACAACGCCGACTTCGACGGCGACCAGATGGCCGTTCACTTGCCGCTCTCTGCCGGTGCGCAAGCCGAAGCGCGCATCCTGATGCTGTCGTCGAACAACATTCTGTTGCCGGCGTACGGTAACCCGGTGTCGATCCCGACGCAAGATATGGTCCTAGGTCTGTACTACCTCACGTTCCAACGCGACGAGTACGCCGGACCGGCCAAGGCGGCGGTGACCGAAGAGTATCATAAAGACGATCACGCGCGCACCAACGGTAAACCCAAGAAGAACGCGCCGGCAGCCGACGCTCCCGGTGCTATTCCGACGTTCTACGATCCCAAGGAGGCCGTCATCGCTTACGAGACCGGCAACGTCGGGCTCCAAGAGTGGGTGTACGTGCGTTGGAACGGTCAGCTCGTCAAAACGACGATCGGCCGGACGATCTTCAATATGGCGTTCCCGCTTGCGTGGAATCACGGGTTCCTCAACCGCATCATCGATAAAGGCTTGCTGCGTAAGACGATTACCGATTGCTATCGCAAGTACGGTAACGCCGAAACGGCGCGCTTCCTCGACGCGATCAAAGACCTCGGCTTCCACTACGCGACGCTCTCGGGTACGACCGTGTCGATCAACGACATCGTCGTGCCGGATGCGAAGTACGACATCGTGGATCGTGCCCAGCACGAAGTCGACGAGCTGCACCGCTTGTACGATCAAGGCTTCATTTCCGAAGACGAGCAGTATAACAAGACCATCGAAATCTGGTCGAAGGCGTCGGACGAAGTGACGACCGCGATGCAGGCGGCGCAAAGCCCGCTCAATCCGGTCTTCATGATGGCCACGTCGGGTGCTCGCGGCTCGATCGCCCAGGTCAAGCAGCTCGGCGGTATGCGCGGACTCATGTCCGACCCGTCGGGCCGAATCCTCGAGATTCCGGTCAAGGCGTCGCTCAAAGAAGGCCTTACCGTACTCGAGTACTTCATCTCGACGCACGGCGCGCGTAAGGGTCTTGCAGATACGGCGCTGCGCACGGCCGACTCCGGCTACCTGACTCGCCGTCTGGTCGACGTCGCGCAAGACGTCATCATTCGCGAGGACGACTGCGGAACGGCCAACGGTATCACCGTCAGCGACATCCGCGTCGGCAAGGAAATCATCGAGCCGCTCATCGACCGCATCATCGGTCGCCGCGCGGCCGAGGAAGTCCGTCTCGATCCCAAGCGCCCGACGACGGCGATCGTCACGCGCAATCAAGAGATCGACGAAGAGAAAGCCAAAGCCCTCATCGACGCCAATGTCGGGTCGGTGAAGATCCGCTCCGTGCTCACGTGTCAATCGAAATACGGCGTCTGCTCGATGTGCTACGGCCGCGATCTTGCGACCGGCAACAAGGCGGACATCGGTACGGCGGTCGGCATCATCGCGGCGCAGTCGATCGGTGAACCGGGTACGCAGCTCACACTGCGAACCTTCCACACCGGCGGCGTCGCAACCGAAGACATCATCACCGGTCTCCCGCGCGTCGAGGAAATCTTCGAAGCGCGTAAGCCGAAAGGCCAAGCCACGATCACCGAGGTCGCGGGTTCGGTTCGCATCGGTGAGGAGAAGAACCACCGCGTGGTGTTCGTGGTTGATTCGACCGGCGAAGAGCACGAGTACGACGTTCCCTACGGCACGCACTTGAACGTGCAAGAGGGCGGTCACGTCGAGCCGGGCGATCAGCTCAACGAAGGCTCGCTCAACCCGCACGACATCTTGCGCATCAAGGGCGAGACCGCGCTGCAGAATTACCTGGTTCAGGAAGTGCAGAAAGTCTACCGGTCGCAAGGCGTCGACATCAATGACAAGCACATCGAAGTGATCGTTCGCTCGATGCTGCGTAAGGTCAAGATCGTCGAAGGCGGCGACACGCTGATGCTGCCCGGACAGTTGATCGAAGCGGCGCAGTTCCACGAAGCCAACGAGCGCGTGCGCTCCGACGGCAAGGAGCCCGCCACCTCGAATCCCGTGCTGCTGGGCGTCACGAAGGCCTCGCTTGCGACGGAGTCGTTCCTCTCAGCGGCGAGCTTCCAAGAGACGACGCGCGTCCTCACCGACGCGGCGATCAAGGGCAAGTATGACCCGCTGCTCGGTCTCAAGGAGAACGTCATCATCGGCAAGCTCATCCCGGCCGGCACGGGCATGTCGCGGTATCGCAACGTCGATATCGTGCCGGAAGGCCAGGACGTCGACGACGACGGCCGTCCGCGCCAAGAGTACGAAATGGCGTACGCCACGATGACCGCCGACGACGCGGCGCTGGCCGAAGTCATGGGTGGCGGCGGCAACGGCGACGGCATGAGCCGCCTCGTGAGCGCCTACGAGCGCAACCGCGAGCCGCTCACCGTGCAGTACGAAGGCGACTATGAAGACCACGTCAACGTACACGCTCCGCCGAAGAAGACGCAGTACGACCGTCTCAAGGGCATCAACCCTGAAGACCTGTAAGGCACCCAAGGGCCTCGCGAAAGCGGGGCCCTTCTTGCTACAATGGCGGCATGAGGCCGCTTTTCTTTTTCTTTGTGCTGACCGCGTTAGGTGCGTTGCCGGCGAGCGCCGACACGATGTTGGACCGGACGCTCGATCGGAACGGCGCAAAAGTGCTTCAGGTGGAAGCCGGCGGCGCGGCGATCGTGCTGAGGCCGAGTTCGGACGTCTCGTCGATCGAGGTCCGAGTCGATCAAGACAAGTCGGCGCCGGTGCCGAACCTGCAGTCGGTTCGGCAAGGCAATCGCCTTGCGTTAGCGATTAAACCGCCAAGCGGAGCACCGTTGCTGCCGTTCATACCGTCCAATGGGGCGACGTATACCGTGACGTATCCAGCCGGCATGCGGCTCGACTTGCGTTTCTCCAGCGGCGACGTGCACATTGACAAACCGTCCGCCGGCGTCGAGATCTACGATGAGGACGGCAACATCGTCATCGATTCACCGCGCGCCTCCATTACCGCTGAGAACGCGCACGGCGACATTACCGTCACCGGTGCGCTCGCGCCCGTCGATCTCGCGGCCGACGACGGAAGCGTCACCGCTACGCTCGCGTCGGGATGGTCGGGCAACGAAGTTCGCATGCAAAGCGGCACCGGCACCGTCCGGCTCACCGTCCCCAAGAGTTTTCGCGCCAAGATCGACGCATCGGCCGATGGCGGCATGGTGCACAACACGTTCGGCAGCTCGAACGCCCGCGCGCCGTTTCTGTGGCTCTACGCGCTCAAAGGCGACGTCTATCTAACCCCCGAACACTGACGCGTTCGCAGCCCGTCTTTCTCGTTTCTCGTCCTCGCGTTGGAGGCGTAATGCAGGCTTTTCCGCGCTTTCGGGCCGCTGCGTGCGGCGCGTTCCTTAGCATGCTGCTGGGCATGGCGGTACCGGTTCCGGCTCGAAGCGCCGGTCTTGCGCCGTCGCTGGCAACGGCGAACAATCCGATGACCGTGGTTCTCGACGAGCGCATGGCACCGCGCGGGATCGCCTACACGCATATGACGATTCCGGTTGAGGCGGGGGCCTTCACGTTGGACTATCCCGAATGGATACCCGGCGAGCACGGGCCGACGGGTCCGCTGCACGACATGTCGGAGTTGCGCGTCAGCGCCAACGGGCAGCCGATCAGCTGGCAGCGCGATCCCGTCGACATGTACGCCTTCCATATCACCGTGCCGCCCGGCGTTCATCGCGTCAACGTTGATTTCACCGTCCTGGTCAATCAGCAAAACAACTTCACCGACGGTCAACTCGCGACGCGCCACATCATGGTCGGGAACTGGAACCGTTACATCCTGTACCAGCGCAACATCGATAACACGAAGTACTTCGCGACCGCGAGCTTGATCTTACCGTCGGGTTGGGACTATGCCAGCGCGCTGCCGGTCCGCTCGCGCAACGGCAACCGCGTCGATTTCAAGACGGTGACGCTCGAGACGCTGGTCGATTCGCCGACCGACTCCGGGCGCTACTACCGGCACATTCTTACGTGGAGCCAAGGTAACGCCAAATCGTATCTCGACATGTTCGCCGACCACCCCGAAGATCTCGACATGCCGGCGTGGGAAGTGCAGGCCTACAAGCGCATGACGCCCGAGGCCATGGCAATCTACGGCGGACGGCACTGGAACGTCTATCACTCCGAACTGACGCTGAGCGATCTCATTCCCGGACAAGGCATCGAGCATCACCAGTCGAGCGACGACCGGGCCGACGACGACTTCGTCACCAAAGAAGACGAAGAAATGGCCGGCGGCGATCTGCTCACGCACGAGTTCTCGCACTCGTGGAACGGGAAATACCGGCGGCCGTTCGACCTGCAGCAGCCGAACTTCAACTTGCCGCATCCCGAGCACACCGAACTGCTTTGGCAGTACGAAGGCATGAATCAGTACATCGGCGACATGTTGTCGTTCCGCTGCGGTATCAAAGGTAAGGCTGCGGACTTCCCCGAGTATCTGGCGTCGACGTACGCGCAACTCGCCTACGAGCCCGGGCGCCGCACGACGCCGATCATCGACGTTACGACGGGCGCGCCGTACTATTATGCCACCGGCGGCGCCTATCCGTCGCTGCGCCGGACGTCGGGCGACTTCTACTCCGAAGGCGAGCTGATGTGGCTCGACGCCGACACGATCATTCGCCAGGTCACGGGTGAGCGCAAGTCGCTCGACGATTATACGAGAATCTTTGCCGGCGGCGTCTCCTCGCCGCGCGTCGTGACCTATACGCGTGCCGACCTCGAGCACTACTTAAACGAAGTCGTGCCCTACGACTGGCACGGATTCTTCCAAAAGTACGTGTACTCCATTGCCGTCCAACCCCCGACTGACGAAATTCAGCGCGCGGGCTACAAGTTCGTCTTCACCGACAAGCCCAATAAGTACGACCAGGCCAATGAATCGACGGGCAAGTTCGTCGGTTCGTGGTACGACGTGGGTCTCACGGCGACCGATGAGGGGAAGATCATCGACGTCCTCGAGGGATCGCCGGCGTGGAACGACGGCCTAGGTGTCGGCATGACGATCGTCTCGATCAACGATCGCGAGTTCAACGCGGACGCCTGGTACGCCGCCGTCAAGGCGACGTCGTCGAGCTTCGCGCCCCTGCGGCTGATCGCCGAACAGGACGGCTACTACCGCGATATCACGGTGCACTATCACGGCGGTGCGAAGTATCCGCATCTCGTGCGAGTAAAGGGCACGACGGATATGCTCACCCTCATCATGCGGCCGCACGCGAAATGAAGGAGTCAACCGTGAAGCAGTTTTTGATTATCGCGGCCGCGGCACTCGCCTTCATAGGTGCGGATCGTCTCGATACGCCGCTGGCAACAGCGAACAACCCGATGACGATTGTGCTCGATGCGCGTAAGGCATCGGTTGGACTGGCCTATAGCCACATGACGATTCCGGTGGCACCGGGACCGTTTACGATCGTCTATCCCGAGTGGATTCCCGGCGAGCACTCGCCCGACGGACCACTCAACGATATCTCCCAACTGGTGATTCGCGCCAACGGGCACCCGATCGCGTGGCATCGGGATCAAGTCGATATGTACGCGTTTCACGTCGACGTGCCGCAGGGCGTCCGCACGATTAACGCCGATTTCACCGTGCTCCTCAACGGTCCCGGCGAGGAAGTGATGGCGTCGCGCAACATCCTCGTCGGCAACTGGAACCGGTACGTGCTGTACCAGCGCAACATCGACAACGAGCAGTACTACGTTCGTCCAAGTCTGATTTTGCCCGACGGTTGGGATTATGCATCGGCGCTCCCGGGGGCGCAGCGCGCGGGGAATCGGATCAACTTCAACGCGGTCACGCTCGAAACGCTCGTCGACTCACCGACCGACATGGGGCGCTTCGTTAAACACGTTACGACCTGGACCGGCGACGGAGCGACGTCGTACCTCGATCTCTTCGCCGAAAACCCCGAGGATCTCGACATCAAAGCCGACGTCATTGACGCGTACAAACGGCTCACACCCGAAGCGATGGCCTTTTACGGCGGCCGGCATTGGAACGTCTATCATGCCGAGCTTACCTTAAGCGAAGCGATCGGTCCCGAAGGCATCGAGCACCACCAGTCGAGCGACGACCGCGCGTGGGAGTCGTATCTGATCGATCCCAAAGGTTTGTTGACGTTCGGCGATCTGATTCCGCACGAGTTCTCGCACTCGTGGAACGGCAAATACCGCCGCCCGTACTTGCTCCAAGAACCCAACTTCAACGAGCCCTATCCCGAGCAAACCGAGTTGCTGTGGCAGTACGAGGGCATGAACCAATACGTCGGCGACATGCTGTCGTTCCGCTCGGGGCTGCGCGATCCGAAAGACTATCCCGAATACCTCGCTTACCTCTACGCGCGGTTTGCCTACGAGCCCGGCCGAAATACGACGCCGTTGAGCGATACCACCATCGGAGCGCCTTACTACTATTGCTGCGCGAGCGGCTGGTACTCGAGTCTGCGGCGAACCGCCGGCGACTTCTATGGTGAGGGCGAGCTGGTCTGGCTCGACGTCGACACGATCATTCGCGAGCAGTCGCACGGAGCCAAGTCGCTCGACGATTACGCGAAGGTGTTTGCCGGCGGCATCTCGGCGCCGAAAGTCGTCACCTACACGCGCGCGGATATCGAAAGCTATCTCAACTCGGTGCAGCCGTACGATTGGCACGCGTTCTTCCAGAAGTACATCTACTCGATCGCGCCGGTCCCGCCCACCGACGAGCTGGCGAGAGCCGGTTATAAGCTCGTCTACAACGATACGCCGAACAAGTTCGTCGGCGAGCGCGGCGAGACTCATTCGGTGTATTCGTGGTTTGACGCCGGCGTCAACCTGACCTCAAAGGGACACGTGCAAGACGTCCGCGAGGGCTCGGCCGCGTGGAAGGCCGGACTTGCGCCGATGATGATGGTCGTTGCGGTCGACGGACGGGCGTTTACCCAGAAGATCTGGACGGCCGCGCTTAAGAGCGCGAAAATGAGCAATGCCAATATCGACCTGCTCGTCAATCAGGGCGGCTGGTATTCACACCTGTCTTTGGATTACCACGACGGCGTAAAGGTCCCGCATCTCGAGCGCATCCCGGGGACGACCGACATGCTCGAAGCGATCATGAAGCCGCACGCAACGGCGTCGGCGGCGCCGGCACGCTAGAACGCGCGGCGCTTTCGACGTAAGCGCAGAGCAGGTTCACCAGCGCCATCTCTTCAGGCGTTCTGCAGCGCAGCTCGAGGAGGCGCGGCGAGCAGACGAGCACCGTCATGCATTGCGCGCGGGAGATCGCGACGTTGAGCCGGTTCTTTTCGAACAGAAATTCGAGGTCGCGCGGCAGCGTTGCGCCGCTCGACGTGGCCATCGAGTAGAAGACCACCGGTGCCTCCTGTCCCTGGAACTTGTCGACGGTGCCGACGCGAATCTCCCCTAGTCCAGCGGCCGCGAGTTGTTCGCGAATGCGTTTGCGCTGTCCGTTGTAGGGCGAGACGACCAGAATGTCGTGCTCCGTCAGAGCGCGCGGCGGTTGCGTGCCCACCGTGACGGTGCCGTGTAACAGGTCGCCGGCCGCGGCCACGATTGCCGCGGCTTCTTCGGACGACGCCCGATAGTTCGCGTCGTGATCGACGGGCATATAGCGCAGTCCGCTGCCGCTCAAACCCGGCGATGCCACGGCGTTGCGTGCGCAGTCGGGAGCCGCGTGCAGACGATCGTCGTACACGGCGTGTGAAATGAAGGCGCAGATCTCCGGGTGCATGCGATACGACACGTCGAGGAAGATCCCGCACGACGGATCGATCGTCTCGTCTTCGCCGAGCGCGTGCTGCAGCACCGAGAGTCCGGTGCCGGTCGGATGCGCGCCTTGCGACACCTGTGCGAGTTGCAACGGGTCGCCCAGCAGTACGACGTTGCGCGCCGCCGCGGAGCACGCGATCGCGTCGGCCAGCGAAACTTGCCCCGCCTCGTCGATGACGAGATAGTCGTAGGCGCCTGCCAACTCTTCGCGCGCGAATAGCCACGACGTTCCCGCGGCGAGCGCGTGCGAAATCGACGCAAACGCTGCGGCGTTGTCGACGGGCAGCACCATGGGATCGTCGAGCGGCGACTCGTACGCGGAACCTTCGTTTCCGGCCGTGTACTTCTGCAGCCCGATAAACCGGGCGCCGGCCGCCTGCGCGGCTTGCTCGACCTTGCGCAAGAGGTTGTGAATCGCTTTGTGACCGTTAGCCAAAATGCCGACGCGTTTGCCGTCGGCGAGCAGCTCGACGATGGCCGCGGCGCCGATCGTGCTCTTGCCCGATCCCGGAGGCCCTTGGACGACGAGGTGGCTGCCGTCGAGATCGTGGACGACCTCCGACACCGAAGCTGCGTCGACGCGCCCAGGCTGAACCAGCAGGCGCGGATGCAACAGATGTGGTTTTCGGGCGAGCAGAAGCGACTGCGTGCCGGGAAACCGCTGGGCCAGCGTGCCGTCGAGATAGGCGTTGGCGATGCGCACCAGCGCGTCGCGTTTGCTCTTGGTCTCGATCGGCTTGCCCGGAATGAGTGCGCGCAGCGTATGGGGCACGATATTGCGGGTAAGCTTGATTCGCAGCAGTCCGCGTTCGTCGTCGATCTCAACGATCGTGCCGGCGGGCGCGCAGTGGTGCGGGCTATACGGGGTTTCGGTGCCCAAGTTGTGCTGCTGATCGGGAAACGCGTAGGTGTAGACGTACGACTGCTTCACCTTCGTCGGCTCGATGTCGTCGCGCAGCCGCAGGCCGCCGATCGCCTCGTGGTCGAATTCGAGCAGCCGGTCGGGATTGGCGCAGCGATCGAAGAGCCGCCAGTACGCGGGCTTGGCTTCGCGCGCGTGATACGAAATGAGATGTCCCAACAGCCACCGTTCCCGTACCGTTGCGGCCGATTGGCGCAACTCGAGCAGCGAACGCGGCGCGGAAAGTCCGTCGAGCAGCCGGTGTGCGAGTTCGCTGCGGCCGTCGTCTTCGGGCGTCTCCTCGTTGCGCAGGGCGCGCCATGCGAGCGCGCGGCCGAATTGCCCTTCCCATTCGAAGCGGCGCTCGATCAGCCACTCGCGCAGCCGGTGCGTCGAACGGCAATCGTCCTCGTTATAGCGCTCGATGTCGGCAAGGATCGCGTCGTCGCCTCCGGTCAGCCACGATTCGAACATGACGATGGAATCGTCGCCGCGCCGCACGTCGGTCGCGCGCGTCATTCCGTAGAATGCCTCGAGCTTCTTGATCGAGTAACTGGGCTGCGAGATTCGCAGCGATTGGCGGACGACCGCATAGAGATCGACGAAGGCTTCGTTGCGCAGCAGGTCGTCGAGCTCGCGTTCGCGCGTCGCGTAAAAACCCATCAAGCGCCGCAGCGCCGTCGTCTCGTACGGCGCGTAGTGGTAAACGTGCATACCCGGATACGCGTGGCGGCGTTCGACCAGGAAGTCGATGGCATCTTCGAACGCGGCGCGTTCCTGACGGTCGTCGCGCGCCCAGAACGCGCGATACTCCCGTTCCTTCGGCAGATAGAAGCCGAAGAGGTATTCGAGTCCGCGTTCGGGCGCGTACAGCGGATCGCCCTCGATGTCGAAGAAGAGGTCGCCCTCGTCGGGTTCGGGCAGCCGTTCGAGTCCGTCGCCTTCGTCGTGCGGCAGCAGATCGTAGACGTAACGGTGCTCGGTTCTGCCGACGTGTTGCAGGCGCGCTTGGTGGCACAGCTTGTCGAACGTCGACTCGACCATCCCGAACGGACGCTGCTCCGCCGTCGCGGCTGCGAGTGCCGCGAGCGTCGTCGTGCCGCCGGCCTCGAGCTTGGCAATCTGGTCTTTGCGAATGTTGGCAACCAAACTCAAGTGGTCGTCGGCATCGCGCCGCTGCGCGCAGGCCTTACTCCACGAACAGACCGTACAGTGCGACTTCTCAAAAGGATACGTGTCGTGGGAAGCGACCCCCATCCATTGGAGAAAGCGCGACTTGAGATTGCGATAGTATGCTGCGAAGTCGTCGACGCGAAAGTGCCGTTCCTCGCCGCTGCCGAGCACGACGTGCATCTCGTGCGGCATCGAGCCCTGCAGCCGTCCGATGTGGTCGCTGTAGTTGCAGAGCTGGACGAGATAGTACGGCTTCGGATTGAGCGCGAGCTTTGTGTCGATCGCTTCGTAACTCCACGGCCAGCGCGCGCACGGGCGTTCCACGCGGCGTAAGAAGTCGGCGCGGCCTAAGAACGTTCCGTCGAAAAACGTCGCCTGATAAATGACACGGCTGCCACGCTCCATCGCAGCCAGGGCTTGGGCTTCGGCCGCGCGCCACGCCGCCACGGAGCGATCGCCGTTAGCCGAAAAGACGACGACGTCGCCGTCGGGCTGGGCCTGCAGCCGCTCGAGATGACGACGCTCGTGTTCGTCGCCTTTGCGCGCGAGCAGCGCGGTGGCGGGATCGGGCTCGGGACGGACCAGCTCGCCCAGCGCGACGCGGCGCTGCAACTCGACGAGATGGTCGCACTCGAGGAAATCGTTGAGGTCGGAAGCCGAGAAGACGAATTGTCCGTCGATCTGCTGCATGCTTTCACAACTTTAGCCGCGGCGCGTGCCATACGCCTGGCACTCAAAAATTCTTTCCGCAAGAATTTTAGGATGCCACCCACCTGGCACTCCGGTTGGCTAGACTACGGGCATGTTCGATCCACTACTCGCCGCCGACCGCCTTCCCAAACTCGCGGAGCGCGCGATGCGCGCCGCCATCGTGACTCGCCGCTCGCGGCAGCTGCTCGTCGACGACGCGCTTATCCGTTTCGAGCAGCTGGTGCAGCGGGGTGCCCGCGACGGCATTCGCCCGGCGCTGCTCTTCGCCGAGCGCGACCGGATCGTCCGCGAGTTGGGGCGATTCATGCAAAGCCGGCTGGCGACGCGGCTGTTTGCGATCGACCGGCGCGACGTTGCGTCGGTCGCGCGGGCGGCCCGTCCGTTCGACGCGATCGTGCGGGGTAAGCGCGGAGGGCTGTACGGCGTCGTGTTCCGGCGCTTGGCGAGCGACGGCCGCCGGCTCGAATCGATGCGGACCATTCGCAATGCCGCCAACGGGTACGAACCGGAACGGCTGCGCGGCGTGCTGGTCTACGATTTCACGACGGGCGCCGTGCGCACGCTGCGCTGCGGCACCCGTCCGGTAGAGTTGACCGCAGCTTAGTTGATGCGTCTTAGCAGAGTCCACCGCGAAGAGCTAAGACCGCTACTTGGGTGCGCGCCGTCAAGCCGAGTTTTCCGAGAATGTGTGAGATGTGGTTCTTGATCGTCTTGTCGCTGAGCTCGAGGTTCGCGCCGATCTGCTTGTTGGACAAGCCCTCGGCGATGAGCCGTACGACCTGAAGCTCGCGGGTCGAGAGCACCGCGCTCAAGTTCCACGCGCCGTCGCCGCCTGGAACGGGGCGAAGATGTCGCTTTGAGCTTTTCTTGGTCGACTTGCCGGCGTCAATGAGCGTTCCGACCGTAACCTCCCACAGATTGGGACGGTGGAGGATGACGGCCAGTTCGTTATCGTTACGAGCCAGGAGCGAGGCGGCGTAGCGTAAGATTTCGTCGCCTTGGTCGTCGGGGGTCCCGGGCATTGGTTGAGTATCCATAAAATAAGAGCGTCCTTTTGGAAGCCTTCGCTAGAATGGAAGGTACCAAAGGCCCAGGCGAGCGGCATCGGGGGAAACCCCTAGAAGAGCCTAGGCGTGCACGTAGCGCTCTTGCTAGCCGCCCTCATGTTCGACGTCCTAATCTCCGCCGGCCACGAAGGGCGGCCGGAAAGTTGCGTCAAGTTCCCTCACCATAAATGCAACCTCGGCGCGGCCGGCGAGCGCGATTGGACGCCAATCGTCGCCGATGCCGCGGCGCGCGTTCTGCGCGAGCACGGCCTGCGGGTTGCGCGCCTTCCCGCCGATTTCGACGGCGAATATCGCGTGAAAGCCGCCGCCTTCATTCACTTCGACGGATCGGCGCCGCCGTGTCGGAGCGGCGCGTCGATCGGGTACCATCGCGCGGAGGATACCGCGGCCGCCGACGCGTGGCGGCGTTTGTACTCGCGCTACTTCCCGTTTCGCTTTCAGCCGGATAACTTCACGACGAGCCTCCACGATTATTACGGCTTCCGGCAAGTCGACGCGAGCGAGGGGAGCCTCGTCCTCGAGCTCGGCGAAATCACGTGCCCCGATCAGCGCGCCTGGTTGGCGCCGCGGCTGCAATGGGAGGGCGAACTGCTGGCTTATTTCCTGAGCCGCCTAGCCGGGAAGGGGAACGTCCCCGACCCGGGTCCAAGTCCGGCCGTCGAGCCATGATCGAGGTGTTCTTCCGGTACCGCGTGCATCCTCAACAAGTGCGCGCCTTCGAACACGCCTACGGACCCAGCGGTCCGTGGGTCGAGATGTTTCGGCAGCACCCCGGTTTCCGGCGGACGCGCCTGTTCCGGCACAAGTCCGAGGCGCAGATCTACATCACGGTCGACGTGTGGGATTCCAAGGAGTCCTACGATCAGTTTCGCGCCATGTACGCCGACGAATACAACCGGCTCGACGCCCAGCTTGCCATGCTCAAGCTGGAAGAACACTTACTAGGTTACTACGAAGGGCCCGAAGAGTATCGCGCGCCCCTCGACACAATGGCGTGAAACGTTCGCGCGTCGTCGCGCTGATCGCCGCGGCCGCTGCTTCCCCGCTGACGCTCATCGTTGCGCCGGCCGGCAGCGGTAAATCGCGCGCGATTAGCGAGTTTCTGGCCGAAGCAACCGGGAGCTTCGACGTCGTCGATGCCGTCGATCGGCTCGACGCCGTGGAACGGGCAGCCGCCGTCGCGGCGATCGACCGGGCCGATCCAACGCAGCGTTGGATTCTTGCGACCCGCTCGAGCGAAGGACTGCCGATTGGTTCGTGGCTGGCCTACGGGCGTGCGCGTCGCGTGATCGGCGTTGCGGATCTGAGTTTCACCGCGTCGGAAACGCGCGAGGAAGTCGTGGCGTTTACGGGTGGCTGGGCGGTCGCGGCATCGTTTGCGCACGCTCTGGCCGAAAGCGGCGTCGAGTTGCGCGCGGTACGCGAACAAACGCGAGAGATGATGCGTTCGTTTCTGGACGAGCGCTTCTACGGCGAACTCAACGACGAGCAGCGCGAGCTGCTGGAAGCAGCGTCGGTGCTCCCCGCGATGGACGTTGCGCTGTTGGAGGGGGCGGGGTTTCCCGACGCATACGGCGCAATGCAGCGGATTGCCGCGCGAACCGCGATGGTGTGGGAAACGGGCGCCGCGCGTTTTGCCTGCAACGACATCACGGCCGACTACTTGCGACGCCGTATCGCGATGCGCGAGCGCGGGCAGCGTGCGCAGCTGTACGAACGCGCGGCGTCGGCGCTCGAGAGCAGCGGCGCCATCGGCGCGGCGCTCGACGCATACGTCGCCGCCGAACGGCGCGACGGCGTCGTTCGGCTGCTGCACGAGCGCGGCTTACAGCTCGTCGATCGCGCGCACGTGGATGTGGTGCACCGTGCTATCGATGCGCTCGACGACAAGATCAAGCGCGAAGACTCGGTTATCCTGACCTTACGCGCCGTTGCTCACGCTGCCAAAGGCCGGCCGGTGCGCGCCGAAGGATTGCTCAAACGCGCCTTAACGCGAGCCGGCAACGATAAGGCTGCGCACGCCGCGGCTACGCTGCGCTTGTCGCTCCTGCTGGCCAACCGCGGCGAAGATGCCGGAAGTCATCTGGAATTGCTTGCGGCCGACGGCGATCAGGCGGCCGAAGCGCGCGCGGAAGCGTGGTCGATTCTCGCCGCGCATCGGGCTCTGTCGGGCGACACTCCTGCGGCAACGTCGGCGATCCAGCGCGCGAGCGAACTGCTGCCGTCGATCGAGCGTGATGACGTTCGCGCAAAAGTGCTGCAGCGAATCGGAGTTGCGGCGATCAATAGCGGTGACGTCGAGCTCGCCCGCAGCTCGCTAGAAGAAGCCGCCGAACTGGCGATGGAGTTGGAACTCTTCAGCCTCGCCAGCCGCGCGTATGTAAGTCTCTGTCGACTAGTCCTAGACAAGGACGATAACGTGGAGCAGCACCGTCTCTACTCCCAATCTGCGGTTGTCGCGGCTAAACGGGCGGACAATGCCTTCGACGTTCAAACTGCACTTATTGTTGGACTGCGTGCCGAGATGCTTCGCGGGAATGAAGACGGAAGTTGCGCCTTTGAGGCTGAGTTGAAGGCGCTGCGCACTGCAGACGAGGCGCGCGTCCACGCTGTGAGTTCCTTAAAAGCCGTGCGAATGGCCTGGAACGGCAAGTTTTCTGAAGCGCACTATATCTTGGGACGAACCTGGGATCGGTTATATCTCGATTTCGATCGAGTGATGGCTGGCGCACTGTGCGGTTTATTCCTCGCTGTAGACGGACGTCGTACCGAATCTTCGCGTCTAATCACCGACGTTGTGCGCAAAGCAAATGGGGTGAGCGCTAACGGACTGTTCGCAAAACGCCGCGTAGCGGTGGCGCGTCTCTACTGTGCAGTTGCCGAGAGCGTCAACGGGCGTTCGCTTCAGGCCGCAACGATCGTCCGACAGATCGCCGTTTCTGATGACGATCCGATTATCGGGTTGGTGACAAATCTAGCCGCCAATATAACGACCTCCGTTCGCCAAGCGGCAACTGCCGACGCGGAACTGGAAAGGGTCGCACTCGCCAGACTAATGGCGCACGGATATGGCGATGCCGTACGTGTCCTTGAGGCGATTCGGGGCGCGCTCGAAGAACGGAAATTCCTTAAGCGAATGAGCATAACGCCGGCCGAAGTCATAGTGCTGCGGCACCTCAACCACGGGCTGAGCCCGAAGGAGATCGCTGCTAGGACCGGCCGAAGCGTGTTTACCGTGCGAGCTCATATCGCAAATGCGATCGGGAAGCTCAGATGCAACGGTCGGGCCGAGGCCGTCGCTGTGGCGCGACGCCTAGGCCTTCTTGACTAATCAACTTTGACTAGAGACGACTTGGCCGTCTCCAGGTAGTCTCGGGCTAGCTACTTCCGCTGTGCTTCTGGGAGGAACGATGCACCATCTAGCGCTTCTGTTGAGTCTGTTGCTGCCGCTCGTCATATCGGCTCCAGATCCAATAGGGTAGGGGTCCGGGGAACTGGGTGTGGGTTACGTGGAGGCGCGGGGCGCCTCCATTCTTTTTTGGCCCCCGATTTCACACGGCCACCCAGTTGGCACTCTCGGGTGGCAGACTAGGCCCATGAGCGAATATCTGATCGGAGCCGGGGCGGTCCTGACGGCGGGAGCGGCGGCCTCCATCACCGGCGCCACCCTGCACGCCCAGACCGACTCGCCGGCGGCCGGAGAGATTCGGGCGGCGGTCATCGACTTCGAAGCCGGCTCGCCCCAAGAGCTCTCCCGCATCGTCCTCGTGGCCGCGGGTTGGTCGCCCAGCCGCTTCGAGTCCGGCGTGATCGAGCCGCTCCTCGCGCGCCGCGACTGTACCTTGGCCGACGTCATGGAGCGTCTCTCGGCGGCAACCGATGCCAGCGAGCTGCACCTGTTCGCGCGGTGGCTGCCCGACGTGAACCTGGCCGCGGCGCTGCGGGAGAAGGGAGTTTCGCTGGTCGGTCATCCTATCGAGGCGATCGAGCAAGCGGCGCTGGTCTGCGGCCAGCGGCTCAACCGTTGGCGCGCGCCGTTTCGCGCGGCGTAGAGCAGGCGAGCCGCCAACGGTTCAGCCGCTTCCAAGGGTGAGGCCTGACGATGCAGCGTAGACATGATGATCATGCCCAACGCCCGCGTCGCGGTGATCGACGACGACCGTCTGGTCCGCGAGATGCTCGAACTCGGCCTTTCACGGGAAGGCTACGAGGTTCGTACCGCTACTGACGGTCAAGGCGCCCTCGCACTCGTGAAAACCTTCGACCCTGAAGTCATCGTGCTCGATATCATGATGCCGAAGATCGACGGACTCACGCTATTGCCAATGCTGCGCGAAATCACTCAGGCGCCGATCCTAATGCTCACGGCGAAAGGCGGCACCGAAGACAAGGTTCGTTCCTTGAGTACCGGTGCCGACGACTATCTCGTCAAGCCGTTCGTCTTCGAAGAGCTCATCGCTCGGTTGCAAGCCAAGCTGCGCCGGCCGCAGCTCATCGAGGAACACGTGCTGCGCTGGCGCGATGTCTCGATCAATCCTGAGACTCGCGAAGCGTGGCGAGGCAAGGATCCGCTGGAGTTCACGCAACGCGAGTTCGATCTGCTCGAGGTCTTCATGCGCGAGCCGCGCCGCGTTTTCAGCAAAGACCATTTGCTTGAGATCGTCTGGGGACACGACTTCGAGGGCGGTCCGAACATCGTCGAGACCTACATTTCCTATCTGCGCGCGAAGATCGATCGTCCGGGCGAACCCGGTTCGTTTATCCGCACCGTTCGCGGTGTGGGTTACGGCCTCTCCCAGTAGCATTTTATGAAGCTCGCATCGCGACTCTCGGCGCTGTATGCGGGCTTACTCGGCGTTACCGTGCTCATCGTCATCATCGCTTCATCGCTAGCGCTCGTCTTCGAGCTGTGGAGTTTTAGCGGCGATATTCTGATCGCCAAACACGAAGAAGCTCGCGTTCTCGTCGATCAACTGCGCCGCGAAGGCATGACGTTGCAGCAAGCGGCGCCGGAGATCGTGCACGCGCTCAGCGGCATCGGCCTGCGCGTTGCCGTGTACGACGATCGCGGTCGCTACGTCGCGGGCGATCGCGAAGTGCATCCCCGTGCCCTAGATCGAGTTCTCAGTGTCGGCGGCATGTCGCACTACGTTCCGCCGACGGCGCGCAACCGCGACGCGGTCGGCCCGATTCGGTCCCAAATCCGCTCGAACCTCATACCGGTCGGTCCCCCGCCCGAATTGATCGACGCTCGGCTCGAACCCGCCGTGCTGGCCGCCGTCGACGGCGGATACATTGCATTCTCGCCATCGTTTCCGCTGATCTTCGTGTCGCTCGTGCCGTATTGGCGTATCGTGCTGGCAATCGCCGTTGTGGCAATGGCGTTGTCGTGGCTGGTAGGGCGCGGATTTGCCGCGCAGCTGCTGCGACCGATTAATGAGGTCAGCGATTCGCTGCGCGCCCTCGCCGGCGGGGATTATACGCAGCGACGATTCGTTACGGCCAGTGGCGACGAGGTAGCCGAGCTGACCGCGGCGTACAACGGGGCCGCCGCCAATGTTGCGACGGCGATGGAAGAACGCCGCCGTGGCGAGGATCGAATGCGCCAGTTCGCCGCCGACGCGGGCCATGAGTTGCGCACGCCACTGACGGTCATCGGCGGTTACATCGACGTGTTGCGTCGCGGCGCGATCGAAGAGCCGCACATTGCTCGGCAGATTCTGGCCACCATGTCGCTCGAGAAGGAGCACATGCGCGGACTCATCGACCGGTTGATGCGTCTGGCGCGTCTGGATTCCGAAGAGCTGCCGCGTCCAGAGAAGATCGACATCGCGGAATTCTTGCGCATGCAGTGCGATGCAGCGCGGCGTCTCGACGATCGCCGCGTCATCGACTATCGCGTCGAAGGGGTAGACGCCATCCAAGCCGACCGCAGCGAGCTCGGCGAAGCGATGTGGAATATCATCGAGAACGCGCTCAAGTACGCGCCTGACGCTCCGATTCACGTCAGTGCGGCACGCAACAACGGTCACGTCATCCTCTCGGTGCGCGACGAAGGTCCGGGGATGTCGGAATCGGAGCGTTTACACGCCTTCGAGCGTTTTTATCGCGGGGATCAGCGCGGCGAGATCACCGGCAGCGGCTTGGGCCTGGCTATAGCCAAGCGCGCCGTCGAACGCGCCGGCGGCGACATCGCCATCGACAGTGCTCCCGGCCACGGAACCGAAGTGACGATTTCTCTTCCTTCTTAGCGGTTCTTAGCGTTTTCCCAGGCCCGCACAAGCAATCGTCCCGTACAATCTATCGAACCGATGCGTAAAGCCTTTGCCCTAGCGCTGGTCGCGATAGCGCTGTTGGTTCCTGTGGTCGCGCCGGCGCAATCGGATAGCGGTGAGATCCATATCGTCGTGACCGACGCGGCAACCAAGGCGCCCATCGGTCTCGCACGAGTCCTGCTCGACGGGGCGGTTATGGCGTCGGAACTTACGTCGGCCAACGGCCAGGTGGTCTTCACCGACGTTCCCGACGGTATCTATCGCGCGCGCATCGTCAAACGCGGCTACGGAAGTCTCACCTCGAAATCGTTTGAAGTGCTCGACGGACGCGTCGTTACCGTCAGCGTCGCACTGGTCGAAGAGACCAACGGCCTCAAAGTTATCGGCACGGTGTCGGTCAAAGCCTCGGCAACGATCTCGAGCACGAGCATCAATCAAGATTCAGCGCAGCGCCGCCTCTCCGACGATCTCGCCGGCGCGCTCAACAAACTCTCGGGTGTGAGCGTCAGCACGTCGGGCGACGACAGCGACTCCACGCAGACGATTTCGCTCGAAGGCCACGATGCCAGTCAAACGCAGCTCACGCTCGACGGCATTCCGCTCAACGCGCCGGGGTCGGCGGGTAATCTGCGCGGCTTCGCAAGCGACCTGTTCATGGGCGCGTCGGTGCACATGGGACCGTCGCTGGGCGGCCTCGGCGGATCGGTCAACTTCACGACCTTGCAGCCGACACTGAGTTGGCTCTCGCAAGCATCGCTCACCGGCGGCAGCAACGGTAAGTACAACTATTCGTTTGCCGAGAGCGGATCGTTCGGCAAGCTCGGCATCGCGGTGCAAAACGTCTATCGCAGCGTCCCGAGCCTGGCCGACGGCGATCTCTTTCTCGACGCCAGCGGACAAGATTACGTCCACGACGGCGATGCGAGCTATTCGGGCAACCTGTTCAAGCTGCGCTATCAGTTCAGCGATTCGCAGACGATCACCGGGACGTTTTTGAACTCGGCGCGCAGCACGCAGCTCGTCTGCCTGCGCGAGTATTCGGCGCCGGCGTTGCCCTGCGGCTATGGGCCCGGCAGCACCAGCGATTCGAGCGTTCAACTCTACTCGCTCGTCGACAACGCGCTGATCGGCGCGACTCAGCTCCAAGCGTCGGTGTACTCGAGCACCTCGACCAACCTCTACGACTCGCTCGATCGCACGGTTGCGGTCCTGGCGCCGTACTCGAGCCAATCGATCCCCGACGTGCCCGACGCCATCGTGCCCAGTCCCGACCCGATCGGTTATTCCTCGGTGGGTAAGACGCAGGGCTTCATGCTCAACGCGACCCTGCCGGCCAAAGAGAAGCACACCTTCTCGATCCAAGCGTTTGCAACGTCGTCGACCCAGTCGACGACGCCGCTGGTGCCCGAGGCGATACCATTTTATAACGGAACGACGCAGACGAACTACGATCAGGCCCAGGTCACCGATACGATCCATTCCAACGACAAGCTCTCGTTGCAAGAAGCGGTCGGGATCAGCGGTGCGACCGGCAGCGGCGGCGGGAGCGTGCTTGCGAGCTCGGGTCTTACGTGGCGTCCGACCAACGCCGACACGTACGCGGCGTCCTATGCGCTCGGTGGCGTTGCCGCGACGGCGGGACACTCGACGATTCTCACCGATCCGGCGTCGCTGCGCTTCGATTGCAACGGCGACGTGGCTTACGGAAACGCGCCGGGTCAGTCACCAACTCGAAGCTCGTCGAACTCCGCGCGGGTGAGCTACACGCGCAATCTCAAGCACGGCAACGTGTCGTTTCAATTGTATCGGCAAGTGCAAAACGGCATTCTGCTGCCCATTTACGTAAACGGTAAGGAGCTGTCGCTCGCGAATCAGTTCCCGTTTGGCTATCTGGCCCAAGTGCGGCAGCTCTACGATTCGCCGGCCGGATGCAATCAGCCGTTGGGAACGCCGTTCTATGCGCGGCAGCTGTACTTTTCGACGCCCGTTGCGAACATGCAGCGCGTCTATCAAGGCGGTTCGCTTACGGGATACCTTTCGCTCGGCGAGCTCGTCGTTCAGCCGTATTACAACGTCAACGTCTCCGAGGCGGTCGGCAACAACCAGTACCTGTACGAACCCTATTCGATTACGATTTCGGGTAATCAACTGCCGAACGTGCCGTTGCAGCGCGCCGGCGTCGTCTTCGACTACAAAGCGCCGCACTCGATACTCGAGTGGCTGGCCGACGCGCAGTACACCGGCCGCAACAACCCCAACAACCTTCCTGCCTACACGACGTTTGACGCCGGCGTGACGGCGCAGTTGCAAACCGGCACGCTGACCGTTGCGGCCAGCAACGTCACCAACACGTACGCCGGCGTGTTCTCGGGTCCGGACAACGCCGTGCCCTACACCACGTATGGCGGCTACCTGGTCGGCACGACCGCGCGGCCGCTGACGCCGCGCACCTTTTCGGTGACGTACGCGCTGAAGTTCGGGCAAGGCGCGACGTCGACGCAAACCGGCTCGGCATTTAATCTGCCGCGCGGTGCCGGCGGTGGGCCTGGCGGTCAAGGTCCGGGCGGCCGCGGTTCGGGCGGCGGGGGTTTCCGCAACCTCTTGGCACCGTTGCCCGCCACGCCGCCGCCCGATCCGCTAGCGGTGGGCGCCGCCTCGGAGCGCTGCACCGGCGACGCACAAAAGAACGCCGAGAAGCTGTCGGGTGAAGTCAAAGCCTTCGTCGCGCAAATTGAGGCCGCGAAAACCACGGCGGGTTATCCGGCGACGATGGCGGCACCCGTGCAGACCGATGCGAGCCTCACGTATCACGGTTTGGGCGACACCTACGCCGTGACGATCGTGCCGCGCGGAAGCGGCATGCGCGGGCTGTTCGGCTGCTTCACCTTGCACGTCGCGCGTCCCGATGACGTCGCGCAGCGTAAGCTGTACGCGCCCGAAAACGTCGGCTTCTTCATTCCGCAGATCACGTTCATGCCCAGCGTCGGCCTCTACTTTACGCCGCGGCCGCCGCAAGCGGGACAAGAACAGTTCCGCGTGTACAAGCTGCCGGCGTCAGCGCCGGCCGATCCGTTCGCCGTGCGCGCGGGTACGACGTGCACCGCGCAAGCGCAGGCGCTCGCGAAGCAGTCGCTCCAAGAACTGAGCGCGCACTTTGCGAGCAACGCCCCGGCGCCGAGTTGGACGATCGTCGCGCACGCCGCGGCGAAGGGAACGTGGTATCAGCTCGATCCCGCCGATCCGACGGTAGTGGCCGCCGTCGTCATGTGCGCGCGCGTTGCGGCCACAACGCAGGATGAGCTCACCACGCGCGGTTTCGGCGGCGCCGGGATTCCGTCGCTGAACTACGCCGCGCCGCTGGGTCTCTACGTGGTCCGCAACAGGTTGCCAACCCCTTAGCCTCCGGGTAGAATCAGGCGGTGAACGGGAAGTCCCGGGAAACAATCGAGCGCTTGAAACACGCGCTCACGCGCCTTAAGCGCGACCCGCGCTGCAACGGCGACCGCCGCCAGGCTGAACGTCGCAGGGCTGCCCTCGTGCTCCTGCCGGCCGGTCAAGAACGCCGCTCCTATGCCGAGCGGCGCCGCTTCGAACGCCGCGCAGCCTAGCAGGCAAGACCAACCTACTGCGCGTATCAGCGCGCATGGAGCCGAACAACAACTTACGGATCGTAAGCGACCGCCGCCACCTCCAACGGCGCAAGGTCGTCCCAGATTCTTTGAAGCCTTTCCTGGGTTGGTTAATCGCCGAAGAGCGCCGCCTCAACGAGCGCCGCTCGGAAGAACGGCGCCAACTCGCTTACAGCCTCTAAAATTCTTTCGAGCGGCCGAGTTCTCGCGCTCGTTCGACCATCTCGCGCATCCGAGGGTGTGTCCCCGGAATGCTCGTTACCCACGTCTCGAACCGCGGTACGGGTTCGCCCACGCGAAACAGAAAGTACCAAACGTTCATATCGCCCATGAACGCAAACCGCTTCTTGAAATCTTTTGCGAACGCCGCGTACGACTCGAAGCTGCGCAGGTAGGCAGCGATTCCACCGTCTTGGCTTTGGATGCGCGTGAGTTCCCGCGCGTTTTTGATCGTGGCGTGCACCTTGCGCGGCATGCGTAAAATGCCCGGCGTTTGAAGGACGCGTTCGACGTCGAGATCGTCGTAGCGTGCCACGACGGACGGATCGAAGCCCGCGAAGGCCGCGCGATAAGCGTCCCAATGGGCCGCAATCTGTTTCCAGGCAACGCCCGCCTGAAAGACGGCGCGCGTCATCACTTCGAAGTAGTCGTTCGGACTTTTCGGCTCGATGACGTCGGGTACGAAATCTTCGCTCAGGGCGCGTTCGACGGCGCGTGAAACGCCAGCGCCGTCATCATCGCGACGCCGGTCGGCAGCGAGCGTTCGTCGATATCGAAGAGGCTGGAGTGGTGTGGGTGTGCCGAGTCGGCCCCCGCCTGACATCCCAACGTGTAGAAGCACGCCGGCACGCACTGCGCGTAAAACGAGAAATCTTCGGCTCCCATGAGTTGCGTTGCGTCGACGACACGTTCGTCGCCGATCGTCTGCTTCGCAAGCACGCGCGCGTACTGCGTCTGGTCGACGTCGTTCGACGTCACCGGATAACGGTCGAAATAGGCAAACTCATAGCGCGCACCAGAGGCTTCGCAGCACGAACGTAAGACTCGCTCGATGCGTTCGGACATCTTCGTGCGAACGTCTTCGGAAAACGTGCGCACGGTTCCAAGCATCTGGCACGTCCGCGGAATGACGTTGTGAATCGTGCCGCCGTGAATCGCGCCGATGGTCACGACCGCCGGCTCCAGGGGATCGATCTGACGCGTAATCACTTGCTGCACGGAACTGATGAACTGCGCGGCGGTGTAGATCGGATCGATCGCGTCGTGCGGCGCCGATCCGTGGCCGCCGATTCCCAGCACCTTGATTTCGATGGAGTCGCTCGACGCGTACATCGGGCCCTCGCGAAATCCCAGCGTGCCGCTGGGATACTTGGAGGAAAGGTGGAGTCCGTACGCTCGCTCGATACCAAACCGCTCGAACAAGCCGTCGTGAATCATGGCGCGCGCACCGCCTTGCCCTTCCTCGGCTGGTTGAAAAACCAAGCACACCGTGCCCGCGAGATGGTCGCGTCCGTCGGCGATGAGCGCCGCGGCGCCCAAGAGGATTGCGACGTGCCCGTCGTGACCGCAGGCGTGCATGACGCCCTCGAACTGCGAGCGATAACCGTGCGAGGTCTCCTCGACGATGGGCAGCGCATCCATGTCGGCGCGCAGCATGATGGTGCGTCCGGGGCGGCTGCCGCGCATCACGCCCACCACGCCGGTGCCGCCGACGCCTTCGGCAACGTCGTAGCCAAGATGACGCAAGCGGGCCGCAACGATCGAGGCGGTCCGGTGTTCGGCAAAGCCGAGCTCCGGATGCATATGCAGATCGCGACGAATCAGAACGACGTCGTCGGCCACGCGCTCGGGGACGGTGATTGTCGATCCCATCACCCATGCCGATTCGCGAGCGGCAGGGACGGGTCCCCGCCAGGTCGCAGAAGCGGGGCAGGTCGATCGG
The DNA here is from genome assembly GCA_036488875.1 of Candidatus Baltobacteraceae bacterium. Lineage (NCBI taxonomy): Bacteria > Bacillati > Vulcanimicrobiota > Vulcanimicrobiia > Vulcanimicrobiales > Vulcanimicrobiaceae > Vulcanimicrobiaceae bacterium. The sequence goes on from DASXGW010000003.1 coordinate 174,722, forward strand.
GGAACCATGACGTGACCAGAACGGAACTCTTTACCGAATACGGTTCGTACCACGCAGACCCGCGCAATCGGGTTTGTCATAGCATTGGCATCCCATTGATCGTTCTGGGGATTTTGGGACTTTTGCACCTGGTGCATCTCGGTCCGGTCGATCTCGCGGTTGTGGCTGCGATCGCCGTCCTCATTTACTACGTCGCTATCGATGTACGCGGCGCCCTGCTCTCGCTCGTCGTCTTCGCCATCCTGTATCTCGTGGCAGTGCGGCTCGTGTGGCAGGTTAATTTGGCGGCCTTCATCCTCGGATGGGGTTTCCAGTTCGTCGGTCACAAGCTCGAAGGTACCAAGCCCAAGTTTTTCGAGAATCTGGTCTATCTCCTGATCGGCCCGCTTTATATTTTCGAAGAGCTCTTTGGCTCGCTGGTGCGTTCGAAAACACCCCCCATGGAGTCTAAGGAGCTCTCGTTTCGTGTACGTAGATGAAATGCTCAACTGTGTCGACTGTGGACGCGAGTTCGCCTTCACTTCGGGCGAACAACGCTTTTACGAGCAAAAAGGCTTCCAGAACAAGCCCAACCGCTGTCCCGATTGCCGTCAGGCGCGCAAGGCCATGCGCTCCAGCAATCAAGGCGGCGGCGAACGCGGCGGCGGAGGCGGCCGTCCGCGGGAAATGTTCCAGGCGACGTGCAGTCAGTGCGGCGCCGTAGCCGAAGTCCCGTTCAACCCTCGCGGCGATAAACCGGTATACTGCCGCGACTGCTTCCAAACTCGGCCCAGTTACCGCTAAAACACAACATCAAGAGCTCGCTACCGCGGGCTCTTTTTCTTTATAGGTCGCCAACGAAACGACGATCATCACGACGACGTTGGCGGCGAGCGCCGCAAAGCCGGGATTGATTCCCCACACCAGTTCGCTCGCGTTGGCAAAGACGATCGCGAGTACGAGCCCGACCGCGATGCCGGCGGTCACGCCCCAGACCGTGATCCGTCGCCAAACAAACGTTCCGATCGTCGCCGGCGCGAACTGCGTCATGCCGTTGTAGTAGATCAGCAGCAGCTCGACGATGGTGCGCTGCTCTTCGAGCCACAAGCCGAGTGCCAACAGTGCGACGACCACCACCAGAATGCGCGTCGCCAGCGTCCGGGCCGCATCGCTCGTCGCGATGCCGAACTCGCCCAGCACGTTCTTGGCGAACACGCTTGCGGCCGCGAGCAGCAGCGCCGACGCCGGGACCAGCGCCGCAAGCGAGCCGGCCGCCGCGATGAACCCGATATCCCACGGCGGATAGTAGCGCTGCACGACGAGCAGGAACGATTGGTCGACGTTGGAACCGGTCAATCCCGGAACGATCAGCAGCGCCGCCAGTCCGGCGAAGAAGACGAGCAGCAGCACGATGCTGGCATAAACCGGCAAGAAGACGGCGTTGCGCCGCAGCGCGTTGTCGCTGCGTGCGCTGTACGTGGCGGCAAACGATTGCGGCCCCATGAAGAAACCGATCGCGGTGAGCAGCACGGTCGAGACGTACCACACCGTGCCGTTGGGTGCGGTCGGGGGCTGCAGCGTCAAAAAGCCCGGATGGCGGCGCAGCACTTGATCGATCATGTTATGGTGCGAACCGAAGAACTGCGTCGGAATCGTGATGCCGGCAAAGATCACGGCGCCGATCACGAGCACGTCTTTGACGACGCTCGCCCACGCCGTACCGCGCAGGCCAGCGCTAAAGACGAAGAAGGAGATAAGGAGAAACGCGATCGCGACCGCGGCGGTCGCGTCGTACGTACCGTAACCGGCGATCTGGAGAATGTGCTGCAGGCCGCTGAGCTGCAAGGTGACGTAGGGCACGAGCAGCACGAACTGACAGATCGCGATCGCGACGCCGAGCGCGCGGCTGCCGAAGCGTTCGACGAAGAAGTCGGGACCGGTGAGCAAGTTGCGCTCTTTCCCGACGCGCCAAATCGCAGGCAGAAGAAAGTAGCCGATGACGTATCCGCAGGTGCCGTAGGCCAAAATGTAATACGCCGGTGCGCCTTTCCCGTACGCCCACCCCGCCATGCCCAGGAACGTGAAGCTCGTGTAGATTTCCCCGGCGAGCAGCACCCACAGCAAAATCGTTCCAAAGGAGCGACCGCCCACGATGAATTGCTGCGGGTCCATCTTGATGCGTCCCACGCTCAAGAGCGCGAACGCAATGGTTGCGCCGACGACGACGGCGACGATCGAGAGTGCGACGGCCGGAGCGCTCATCACCAGCGGCGCTCCAGGCGCCCGATGGTCCACAGGAACACGGGCGTCAAGAAGACCCATGCCAGAATCCAAAAGAGCACGAACGGGAGGCCGAGGATGCGGGGATCGACGCGGTTGACCAGCGGCACGGCAACCGTGAGTGCCGCGATCGGTATCGCGGCCAGCACCGCGCGCAATGGAACCATCACGAACTAATAGTATAGGGGTGCTATGGAAACCTATGACGTCGTCGTCATCGGCGCCGGGCATAACGGTCTGGTCTGTGCGGCGCTCTTAGCCAAGTCCGGCCGGTCGGTGGCCGTCTTCGAGCGTGAGCCCGAGATCGGCGGGGCGGCCGTCAGCCAAACCGACGTGTGGCCGGGCTACACGCTGTCGATGGCGTCGTACGTGCTCAGCACGTTCGATCCGTGGCTGATCGAAGAGCTCGGGCTGCGTTCGTACGGCCTCGAGTTCTATCGCAAAGATCCCTACGCGTTTACACCATTGCTCGACGGACGATCGCTGCTGCTAGGCAGCGACGGCGCCGCCAACGCGCGCGAGATTGCGGCTTTCGATCCGTCCGACGTCGCGGGGTTTCAAGCATACGGCGACGTCACCGATCGCGCCGGCAAAGCGCTGTTCGATTCGTTCTCCGATCCGGAGCCGTGCTTCGATAACTTTGACGGCGATACGCAGGCGCTGCTGCGCGGTTCGGCAGCCGAACTTGTCGAGAAGTACGTCAAGACGCCCGTACTTCAAGCCGAGCTCGTCAACGACGGATTGATCGGCACGTACCTCGGTCCGCGCGATCCCGGCACGGGATACGTGCTGGCGCACCATCTTGCGGGACGCGTGTTGGGCATTCAGGGCGCGTGGGCGTTCGTGCGCGGCGGCATGGGCTCGGTGACCGGCGCAATTGCGTCGGCTGCGCGCGCCCACGGCGCTAAAATCGTTAGTGGCCGTCGCGTCGCCAAGGTGCTCACCTTCGGCGAGCGCGCGATCGGCGTGGTGCTCGACGACGGCACCGAAATCGCCGCCAAAGCCGTCGCTTCCAACGCCCATCCGCGCACGACATTTCTCGACTTGCTCGACGGCGGCCAACTCCCGCTTGACCTCGTGGACAAAGTCTTGGGTTGGAAAACCGTCGGACCGTCGCTCAAGCTCAACCTCGCGCTGGGCGAACTGCCGAACTTTACGGCGCGTCCGGGAACCAATCCGCAGCCGCATCATCGCGCGACGATTCACGTCGCCCCGACCATCGAGTATTTGCAGCGCGCCTACGAAGACGCGCGCGCCGGCGGGGTAAGCAAGGAACCGTTGATCGAATGTTTCCTGCAAACGCCGACGGATCCGTCGCTCGCTCCCCCGGGCAAACACATTCTCTCGATTTTCGCGCAGTGGTTTCCGTGCGATCGCCCCGACGGCTGGTCGCCGAACGCGCGCGAGTCGGCCGCCGATTCGATCGTCGAAATCCTCGGACGCTTTGCGCCGAATCTTCCCAACGCCATCGAACACCGCGTCATCCTTGCGGCTCCCGATCTCGAGCGGCGCTTCGGTTTGATCGGCGGGCACATTTTCCACGGCGAGTTGCTGCCGGGACAGATCTTCGAAGATCGCTTCGCCACGCGCACGCCGATCGAGAATCTCTATCTCTGCGGTTCGGGCGCGCATCCCGGCGGCTGCGTCAGCGGCTTCCCCGGCAAACGCGCCGCCGCAGCCATTCACCACGATCTGCGACAGAAGGTAGGAGCATGACCGTAGGCAAGAGCGATTTCATCGACCAATCGGTGCAAGAGTACATCCTGTCACAGACCGTGCACGAGACGGCGATTCAGCGCGCGCTGCGTGAGGAGACGTCGCACCGCTCCAACGCGCAGATGCAAATCGGTCCCGATCAAGCGCAGTTCATGGCGCTGCTTGCGCATATTATCGGCGCCCGGCGCTATTTGGAGATCGGCGTATTCACCGGCTACAGCACGTTAGCGATGGCGCTCGCGCTGCCGTCGGACGGCCGGATCGTCGCCTGCGACGTCAGCGAAGAGTATACGTCGGTCGCTCGCCGGTATTGGGAGCAAGCAGGCGTAGCCGGCAAGATCGACCTGCGCCTTGCGCCCGCGCTGGAAACGCTCGAACGAATCGTTGGTGAAAAAACCGAGCCGTTCGACATGGCGTTCATCGACGCCGATAAGGAGAACGTCGCCAAGTATTTTGAGTACTGTCTGCAGCTCGTCCGTCCGGGCGGGCTAATCTTGGTCGATAACGTACTCTGGAGCGGAAGAGTCGCGAACTCGTCCGTCAACGACGCCGACACGTGCGCACTCCGTAACGTGAGCGTTCGCGCCGCCAACGACGATCGCGTGGAAGTCTCGCTCGTCCCGATCTGCGACGGCATTCTGATCGCCCGCAAGCGCTAATCTTGGAAACGCTTTGGAGAAAGACGCACTCATGGGCGACGTGTCGCTCTACTCGCGCCCAGTCTGTGATTACTTCATGCTCGCCGGGCGGCGGACATGCTTCGCTCGCTCAGGATAACGAAGTCGAGGGGCAGGCGAATCCAACGCGAAACGAGAGCGCATGCGCTTACTCTTGACAGGCCTTTTGCTTTTTATATTTCCGCTGACGGCGGTTGCCGCTGACTCGCCGTGGCCGCCGATTCCCCAAGGACAGCCCTACGCCGCGCCGCCTGTCGTCCCAACGCCATCCGCGACGGCGTTGAAGAAGGCCCCGGTGACCGACGCGCACGGCGTCACGATTGTGTTCTTCCCTCCGGGAAGCGAGGGGTTGGAATCGCAGATCGATGGCGCCTACACGAGCGGTGGATATTTTGCTGGAGTGTGGGATGAACTCATTAAGGGCGGCGTAACTATGCAGTTGCAATGGTGGAAGTTTGCCGGTACGCACAACGGCGCTTATGGGACATTCGATCCGAATCGGCCCGGGCACAATATCAGCGTCGCGATCGACCCGAACGATGCCTCCGGTAATCCGTATCCTCCCGGAATTCTGGAAACAAATATTGTTCGGGGGGTTTTCATGGCATACTTTGGATGGACTGCGTACAAACGCTTCGCGCACTAGGCTATTGGAAACACATCCGGCGATTCGGGTAATCGATCGCGATTTGATGCACGGTCGGTAGGTTCGTTTCGACGAGGCCGTTGTAGCCATCGGGTCGCTGCGGCGAGGTGCACAGCTGCAGTTGGGCGACGGGACCGCCGTCGTAGAACGCGATACCGGCATTTTGGCCGCAACTCATGCCGTATTGCGCCGGCGTGAGGTTCGATCCGGCGCCGCTCCAGAGCACGCCGCCGCCGGTCGCGCCGGAATCGAGCACGACGTTGCCGATTTTCGTGCCGTTGACGTCGATCGAGCCAAGTGGAACCCGCGGCGTCAGATCGACCGGCTCGCAGTGCATGCGATCGACCGCGGCGGTCGCAGGGAAGAGCGTCACCTGGTTATGATCGCGATCGATCAAGGTCGGGACGCGCGACAGAAAATCGTAGCCGCAGAGGATGACGTTGCTCGGCAAATTCGACGAAATCCGCGCCGGCATGCCGTGAGCGGTATACGATCCTGCCGTGAAATCGGTGATGGTCGTCTGATAGTCGGCGTAGCGCCGCCCGTCGGGTGCGATCTCTTCGAGCGGCGCGCCGAACTGCAGGCCCGCGTTGCGCGCGGCATCCGCGGAAAGCAGCATGACCGACGCACCGGTGTCGATCACGCAACGCTCCGTGCGCCCGTCGACCTGAACCGGAATCGTCGCGCGCGTTCCGTCGAGGCCGCTGCCGATCACGACCGGCGCCGTGGCTCCCAAGAGAAAAAGGGCGAAAACCGCGGCTCTCATAACTCCCCGCATACCCCATGCACCTCAACTGTATCGGCGGCGGACCCGCGGGGCTGTATTTCAGCCTCCTCGTCAAGCAGCGCTTCCCGGACTGGAAGATCCGCGTCGTCGAGCGCAACCGGCCTCTCGACACGTTCGGCTGGGGCGTGGTCTTCTCGGACGCGACCTTGGATAATCTGCGCGTCGCCGACGAGCCGACGCACCGCGCGATCACGCAGGCCTTCGCCCACTGGGACGACATCGACATCTTTTTCAAGGGCCGCAAGATCACGTCGGGCGGCCACGGCTTCTCCGGTATCGCGCGCAAACGGCTGCTGCAGATTCTGCAAGAACGCGCGGCCGGGGTCGGCGTCGACGTCGCTTTCCAAACCGAAGCCGACGACATCGAGAAGTATCGCGACTGCGATCTGCTCGTCGGCGCCGACGGTATCAACAGCCGCGTTCGCCAAACGTACGCGGCGACGTTCCAGCCCGATCTCGACAAGCGCCTCTGCCGGTTCGTTTGGCTGGGAACGACCTGGCCGATCGACGCGTTTACGTTCCTTTTCGAGGAGACCGAGCACGGCTGGTTCACCGTGCACGCCTATCGGTTCGACGAGCAGCTGAGCACGTTCATCGTCGAGTGCCGTGAGGAGACCTGGCTCGCGCACGGTCTCGACTCGGCCGGCACGGACGAGACGATCGCGTTCTGCCAGCGGCTGTTCGGACAGTACCTCGGGGGCCACACGCTGATGGCCAACTCCGCGCACCTGCGCGGCCGCGACTGGCTCAACTTCACCCGCGTGAGCAATGCGAGCTGGATCCATGAAAATGTGGTCCTGTTGGGCGATGCGGCGCACACGGCCCACTTCTCGGTCGGCTCGGGAACCAAGCTAGCGATGGAAGACGCCATCGGCCTCGCCGACGCCCTGACCTCGCGGCGGGACCTCGGCGTCGCGCTCGAGGAGTACGTTAGCGCTCGGCGGCTTGAAGTGCTGAAACTTCAGAACGCCGCACGCAACTCGACGGAGTGGTTCGAAAACGTCGCTCGCTACGCCAGCTTGCCTGCCGAGCAGTTCGCGTACAGTCTGTTGACGCGCAGCCAGCGGATCGGTCACGAAAACCTGCGCCTGCGCGATACAACCTATGTCGAGGCAGTGGAACGCTGGTTCGCCGGTGAGAACGTAACCGAAGGGCGAGTTCCACCGATGTTCACGCCCATTGCTTTGCGTGGCCTCGAACTGCGCAACCGCGTTGTCGTGTCACCCATGGATATGTACAGCGCGGTCGACGGTTTTCCCAACGACTTCCACATGGTGCATCTCGGCACGCGAGCGCTTGGTGGGGCGGGGTTGGTCTTTACCGAGATGACGTGCGTGACGCGCGACGGCCGCATCTCTCCCGGGTGCACCGGCATGTATCTCGACGAGCACGTTCCGGCTTGGAAGCGCATCGTGCATTTCGTGCACGAGTTTTCCAATGCGAAGATCTGCCTGCAGCTGGGCCATTCCGGACCGAAAGGCTCGACCAAGCTCATGTGGGAGGGCATGGACGAACCGCTCGAGGCCGGCAACTGGCCGGTGGTCGGCCCGTCGGCCGTTCCGTACGCGCAAAGCCATCAAGTGCCGCGCGAGCTCAGCCGCTCGGAGATGGACGAGATTCTGCGCGCGTTCGTGCGCGCGACCCAAATGGGCGTCGAGGCCGGCTTCGACATGGTCGAGCTGCACTGCGCGCACGGCTACTTGTTGTCGTCGTTTATCACGCCGCTGCGCAACCATCGCACCGACGAATACGGCGGGTCGCTGGAGAACCGGCTGCGCTATCCGTTAGAAATATTCGCGGCGATGCGCGCGGTATGGCCGCAAGAGCGTCCGATGTCGGTGCGCATTTCGGCAACCGATTGGGTCGACGGCGGCGTCGGCGGCGCCGATTCCGTCGAAATCGCACGCGCGTTCAAGGCGGCGGGTGCGGACCTCATCGACGTTTCGACCGGGCAAACCTCGCCCGACGCCAAACCCGTCTACGGCCGGATGTTTCAAACGCCGTACGCCGATCGCATTCGCAACGAGATCGGCATTGCCACGATGGCGGTCGGCAACATCACCGAAGCCGATCAAGTCAACGCGATTCTCGCCGCCGGCCGCGCCGACTTGGTCGCGCTCGGACGCCCGCATCTCGCCGATCCGTTCTGGACCTTGCACGCGGCGGCGCAGTTGGGTTACGAGCAGGCGCCGTGGCCGGTGCAGTACGTGCCCGGAAAACAACAGCTCGAACGGCTCGTGCAGCGCGCCAAGGAACAAGGATTGACGCATGCCATCTGAGATTGCCGGCAAACACGCGCTGGTGACGGGCGGCGGCCGGGGCATCGGCCAGGCAATCGCCAAGGCGTTGGCCGAACGCGGCGCGCGGATTAGCATCGTCAGCCGCACGGTGCACGAACACGCCGGCGCGTCGGCCGACGTCACGAACGAAGATCAAGTCCGTCGCGCCTTCGAAGCCTGCCGCGAGAAGAACGGACCGATCGAGATTCTCGTCAACAACTCCGGCATCGCCGAATCCGCACCGCTCATGCGCACGGGTCTGGCAATGTGGGAACGCATCATGGCGACCAACGTCACTGGGACGTTTCTGTGCACGCGCGAGGCCGTCGAGGATATGCTGATCGCCAAGTGGGGACGCATCGTCAACGTTGCGAGCGTCGCGGGATTGGGGGGCGCCCCCTACGTCTCGGCGTATTGCGCGAGCAAACACGCGGTCGTAGGATTCACGCGCTCGATCGCGGCCGAGTTCGAAGGCACGGGCGTCACCGCCAACGTCGTGTGTCCGGGCTACACCGAGACCGACATGATGCGCAAGGCCCTCGAGAACATCAAGAAGTTCACCGGCTGTACGGCAGAAGAAGCGCGCGAACGCCTCGCGAGCACCAACCCCGGCGGACGCATCGCGACCGTCGACGAGGTCGCCGAAGCGACGCTGGAGTTCGTCACCGGCGACCATAACGGCGCAGCCATGGTCGTCCCCGGGAACGTACTGGTTTAGTCGCCACTCACGCGACAGCTCCGCCACTGTCATCCTGAGCGTAGCGCCCAAAGGGCGCGAAGTCGAAGGGCAGGCGCATCTTCGCACGGTAAGGGAGTAGCAATGAAGGGTCGGGTGTATCTCTTCGTATTGCTTGGTATTAGCGCGCTTTCAGCGTGCCAAAGCTCTACGCCGGCAACACCGGCAGTACCGTCGATGGTCACGGATGCAACCGTGACAACCGCGTGGGGAAAACTCGTCGACGATCCGTCGGGCAAACCGTTACGCGGCGTACGCGTTGCGCTGGAACCGTGGAAGCCGTGCCGTGCGGAGCCGAACGTTCCATGGGCCTCCAAGACTCAGAAGCCGTGGAAGCAGCACGAGACGCTCGTGTGTCCGAACGCGCTCGCCACCGTCAAAACGCAAGTCGATGGGAGATTTTCCTTTAGGGCGCCTGCGGGACACTATTTGCTCGTCATCGGCAGCGACGATCCGAGCGATCTTACACGCCCAACGATTCACGACCAGATTTGGCTTAAGGGCGGCTCGCAGCATCTGCTCGCGCCGACGCCTTGTCCGACGCTCTATCCGCCAGGAAAGGTTCCCGCGGGCGCGCGCTGCTTGCCGCCGATTCCGCAAATTACGTTTCCCTCGCCGGAACGCAGCACCGACTACCGTTTGGTGACGATATCCCACTGGGAGAAGCCCTGCATCCGCGCCTTCGACTCGTATCGCGCCAAATGGAATCTCGACCCGGCGGTCGTCGACGAATGGCTAACGGAAAACAATCGCGCCCAAATTAGGGAGGTGCGTTCGCCGCATTTCCATCCTTGGGACGGCAACGCAAATATCACAAGCGGTTTCGTATTCCAGCCTTCAGGAGATAAAGACTGCGCCTTAAGCTTAATGAAGCTCGCCGGCGCTTTCGAAGTCGGCGTCGCAGGAACGCTCAGCTACTCCGCTGATCCACGCTCGCGCTGGGTGGCTGCGCTCAACCAAGCTCTGATAAATGGAAGACCGCAAGACGTCTGGATTAGCAACGGCGAGTATCCGCGAGATCCCCGCAACTGGAAAGACCGATTGTATCCAAGCTGGCCTTAGGTATCAACCGCCATAGCCTGCACCCTGGTCGAACGTGCAGCCTGCCTTTACATTGGCAGGTAGTGTGCTTTCGCCGAGGGTCAAAGAAGATGTAGGCGTCCAGGCCAACAGCGGGTAATCATCCTCTCCAGTCGACCCGGTATAGACATCGGCAGTGAAATTGATATTGTAGGGAACCGTTGCGCAGCCGGTTTGCCGGCCCGCGCTATCATATGTCGGGGTCTCGCGGTTTTGCCAAGTGCTCCACGTTCCCGCACTCGGGCTGTATTTGTATACCTCATCGGCGTAGTAGTATGTGATACAGTTATTGTTGCCGCAGGCGATAGGATTACTGCTGTTATCGTACTTCCACCATTGACCGATCGCTTCGGCGTAGCAAACGCTACCACTCGCGCAAGGCTGGATAACCTCTGCGGCAATCGTGTTTGTCGAACTTACCGTTCCGTTACTGTCCGTGAGAGCAAAGTAGCATTGTGACTGTGATGCCTCCGCGGACCCAATCAGGCTCGCGGTCGGCCCCGCGGCGCTATTGCCCTGCCATGACCAAGAGAGCGAGTTCGAGGGACAAAAGATCTGATCGGACACGCGCGAGGTCAAGAAACTGCCTGAGTAGCCCACCTCGTTCACCAAAACGCTGACTGACTTGCCCGTGCCGAACTTCATATCGACGGCTGCTTCGCCACTTTGACCCTTGTTGTACACCATGCATCCGTTGCTGTCGGTGCCGTATGGTCCAGTTGAGCCTTGATTTGAGAATGGCGCCGTGTCGCTCGCGTCGGGCGTTCCGAACGTATCGTTCGTGTACGCGCGCGGCTGATCGATCGCGCAGGGACCGACCGCAAATCCCGGCATCGGATAGCGTACCGCGCGCGGCCAGGTGTCGACCTCAGCGCTGCCGATGTTCGCGTTGAACGCGATGCCTTCACCGCGCTGCGATCCGGGATACTGATCGTAAATCGTTCCGCCGCAGTCGATCGGCGATCCGGGCACGGTGACCAGCAGCAGCGTGATGCTCGCCGTCGCCGGTTTCGACGATGGCGCACCCGGGGTCGTTCCGCTTGCCGCCGACGCCTTGACGTAGGGCGAGCACGCCGCATCCAACGACACTGCCGGTACCAACGCTTCGCTATCGTACGTCTTTGATAGTGGAATCGTCACCGCGCTGCCCTTCGTGGGAAAATCAGTGCTCGGCAGCGACATCGGCGAGCTGAGATGGGTGTACGTCTTTGCGCCGTACGCCGCCGAGAGCCAGCCCATGACTTGTACGCTCGTATCCGCCTGCTGTCCGTAATCGTCGGCAATCGTCGCGGTGCAGAGTCCTTCACCGGCGGGATCGAGCGGAAAGGCCGCGGGTGCATCGTTCATGCTGTCCGACGAGTTCGGGTACGAATATGGCGTGCTCGGCGGCGGAGTGGGCGTTGCTTTGGCCTCGGCGGCCGAATACGCCGGCGAGTACGGCGACGGCAGGACGTTGGGAAACGCCGCGACGCCGCTTCCGCACGCAAAGCCCGTCGCCGCAAACCAGTGGGTGTATCCCCATTCGGTCGCGACGAACGTTTGCTGCGCGTCAGCGGGCCAATGATAGACCAACGCTGCCGGGGTTACGATCGGAACGTTCGGCGTCGGCGACGGATTCGGTAATCCGGGTGCGCTCGCCACGCTCGACGTGCAGGCCAAGGTGCGGGTTGCGGTCGCACCCGACGGCGCGGAGAACGTTAACACGAACCCGCCCGTCGGACACGCCGGCTCGGCCGCGATCGAGGTAAACGTCGCGTTTCCGTTCGCATCGACCGTGGGATACGCAGGCTTACCGCTGACGTGTCCAGACGCGCCGAAGAAGATCGCGAACGGGGGCGCGCCTAGCGACTTCTCGGAAATGCTCGCATCGCTCGTGACCGGCATCGCGGTCGTGGGCTGTACGGCGTTGGTCGCACTCGGACGGCCGGCGTAGACGCGCAGTGTAAAGCCGCTGCGGCCGGTAATCGGCGCGAAGACGAGGGTCGCTCCGTTCGACGACGTCGCCGCCAGCGCACGCGCAGTACTCATTGCCGCGTCGTAATCGTTTGTGGCTTGCGCGAGCGCCCCCGGATGCAGTCCCATCATCCAGAAGCCGCCGGCGACCAGCAGCGTCGCGACGATCGCACACGCGACGATTGTTTCGATCAGCGTGAAACCGCGTTGACCTTCTCGCATACCACGAGAAGGTGCCCGCAATCAGCCCGGCGAGGCTAAGCGCCGTACCAGCGCAGGTGCGGCCAGATCTGGGAAAGCGGTGCGACCGGGTCGCGGCAGAGGTAAATCGGCGCCGGACCCTCGACCACCCAGCGATACGGCTCGGACGACGTCGCGACCAGGGTGACGTTGCGGTAGTACTTGCGCAAAATGTCGATGCGCGACGCACCGATCGCAAGCATCGTCGAGCCGTCATAGCCGTGGATGCCCCACAGATAGTAGTTGTTCTGACTCGAGATGACCGTCGGCAATCCGTATCGCTGGCCGAAGAAATCGAGCGCGCCGGCATCACCGTACGTGTCGGCGTAAATCGCCGTGCGCCGGCGAACGTCGAGCGGCAGTTTGAAATACTGTACGGCCACGTCGTGCGCCAGGCGCCCCCAGCCGAACTCTTCGGCGAATACCGGCTGCACCAGATGTGCCGGCGTCCCGTTGGATCCGGTGAGTCCGAGGCGTTGACTGTACGTGACGAGCGCGTCGACCGGCAGAATCGGCAGCGAGAGCGGCATCGCAAGGATTCCGACGGCGATCACCGCGCCGAGCTGCGCGTACCGAAACGCGACGGCCGCGCGCTCGATCACGATCGCGCCGAAGGCAAAGAGCGATGCGTACATGCCGACGATGTAATAGCCTTTGGCGTTGAGCGCTGCCGCGACGATGAAGACGAAGATATAGGCATAGGTGACGAATCGCATGTCGCGCACGCGCGAAAGCACGAACGGCGCGCACAGGCCGGCGATCCAAATCGGCGCCGAAACGGGATTGAGATAGAGCAGTTGCTCGAGCGCAAAGGCGCGTGCGTTGGTCCAGAAACTGACGTATTCTAGCGCGACGCCGTTTTGGAAGGTGGGCCGATGCGACGCGTCGCCCTGGAGAACGGTGACGATCGGCCAGCCGTGGGAGGCTTGCCACAAGATGTTGGGCAGCAGCGCCAGGATCGCGGTCAAGGTCGCGATTGCTAGCCACGGCGTGTTGAGGACCCGCCGCTCGCGCGTCAACGACAGCCCGGCCAGTAAGGCGACGGCCAGCAGCGCGATGGAGTACTTCGCGTACCCGCCGAGTACCACCGCGCCCGCGGCGGCCATCCACCATTGCTGCGTGTGCAACGTGTCTTGCCGCACGATGTTGCTGACGAGACGAATGCACGCGTAGACGAGCAACGTCCAGGTGAGCGGCTCGAACGACGACGTCGTTAACGTGTTGCCGAGCAGCAGATACGCCGGCGCGAGCATCGTTGCAAGGCCGGTAAGGATTTGCGCGAAGCGGCCGCCGCCGAGCTCGTTGGTCATCGCGACGGCGAAAAACACGGTCAGCGCTGCGGCGACGATGGGCAGAATCCGCAGCGCCGTGAGTTCGTATCCCGTCGGCATGGAGAGCAAGGCCGCAAGCGCAACGAGCGGCGGCTGATCGACGTAGCCCCACGCCAGGTGCTTCGAACAGGCGATGAAGTAGAGCTCGTCGCGAAAGTAGCCGTATCGCCACGCCGTGCCGAGATGCAGCATCTCGGCTACGATCCCGAGGATGCCTTCGATCATGCGCGCCGCGCGCTCCCAAGCAATCCGAGCGCGAACCCGCAGACTCCCGACCACAACCATGCGCCCAGCGCGATGTTCCAATCCCACCAGAGGCCGTCGGCCAGCAATGTCGCGACGAGATAGACGCCGATGTACGTCATCGGCACGAGCGCCGCGAACCAGAGAAAGGTGTTGCGCCGCGGCTGCGGATCGTAGCGCGCCACGAACGCGTCGGCGACGATGCCGGCGCACAACGATTGCGCGACGGTCACGAGCAGCAACGGCGTTTGGTTGGTAAAGGCCGCGGCCGCCGGAATATTGCCGAGCAAATACAGAATGGTGAGCGTGCCGAACTTCAGCCGCGTGCGAACTGCGGCCCAGAGCCCGAGTCCGGCCATCACGCTGCTTTGGAAGATCACGACCAGCACGCCGAGCGACACTTTGTAATAGCCGAAGGCAAGTGCGGTAAAGTAGGACGCTTGAAACGGTGCGATCGGCGGCGGCGCGTTGGTGCGGCCGGCTGCGGGATCGAACGCGTACGCGGTTCCGAAGTGCACGAGGATGAGCCAGGTCGCTAATCCGAGCGCGAGCGGCAGTTGCCGAGCGAACGTTGCCGGCGTGCGGTCGGCGATCACTGAGCGGATCGGGCCGCTCGACAGAAAGAAAATGCCGAGCCCCAACGCTTGATGCGTCGGGCTCAAGAGCGCGTCGACGCCCTCTTCGATACCCAGGATAAGGTGCCACATCATATCGCCGATGCCTGCGACGATGAAGATCGGAATCCCGAGCAGCGCGAGACGATATGGGCGCGGGACGGTATCGATCCAACGATATCCGCGCAGGCGATTGCGCGCGATAAACACGGCGAGCACGACGATCATCGCCAGCATGCCCGAGTAGAACACGCCGTGATACGGCGTAAAGAACGACTCGACGGGAACGTGACCATGGGCCCAGGCGTCGAGGAAGAAGCCGCTTGCAATCCAGACGCTGCACGCTCCGACGGCATAATCGAAGCCGAGGCTGCGTGGTACTGCCCGCTCCTGCTGCATTGGCGAAGCCTTTAGTGACGGCGTTCGGCGCGTCCTTGCTAGGCAGGAAAAGGCGAACTTCGGTCAGACCAGGACCGCAATGACTCGCGTGCTCGTGGCCTGCCTCTCGTTGCTGTGCGCCGCCGCATGCGCGTCCCCGCCGCCGCCCGTGCCGGACAACGTTTCCGTAGGCCCGGTAGCGTTCAGTGGGTCAATCGAGCATCTTCGAGCGGCTCGGGAACCGATCGTCGCACCAAATGACGCGCCGCCGCAGATAAAAGGCATGCATTTCAATACGCTGGACTTGTGCCGGCAAGCACGCGGCGAATGCCTGGATTTTTGGAGGGGCAGCGTTTTAACCAGCACGAACGTCGCGTCGGTCGAAGTACGCACGAACCTCTTTTCCATCAACGTCCCTCGCACCGATTTTGGGAAGTTCGCGTTCAAGGTTGACGTCCTCGACGTGCCGCCCATCTTCATTCGCGACTATCGACTGCGTGTGATCGCACGCAACAGCGCCGGCGTCGCCGTCGAAGAAGACATGCCCTTCCACATCCGCTAGGAGAGTATGAGTACTAAAGCCGGCTACGCGGTTGACGGCCGAGTTCTCACCATTACGCTCGACCGCCCGGAGCGCAAGAACCCGCTGACGTTCGAGCTGTACGCGCAGCTGCGCGACAAGTTTCGCGCGCTCGCGACCGACGCGAGCGTAAAAGTGGTCGTGCTCACCGGCGCGGGTGAAAACTTCTGTTCGGGCGGTGACGTGCACGACATCATCGGGCCGCTGACCCAGCGATCGAGCGCCGAGTTGCTCGAGTTCACGCAGATGACCGGCGACCTCGTCAAAGCGATGCGCGCCTGCCCGCAGCCGATCGTCGCCGCGGTCGACGGGGTCTGCGCGGGCGCCGGTGCGATTCTCGCGATGGCGTCGGATTTGCGCTACGGCACGGAACGCGCGAAAGTCGCGTTTCTGTTCGTGCGCGTCGGCTTAGCCGGGTGCGACATGGGCGCCTGCGCCATCTTGCCGCGCATCATCGGGCTCGGCCGCGCGAGCGAGTTGCTCTACACCGGAAAAGCGATGACCGCGGCGCAAGCGTTACACTGGGGCTTTTTCAACGAGCTCTGTCTGCCGGACGAACTGCTTATGCGCGCGCAGCAGGCGGCTCACGAACTCGCATCGGGTCCCACGTTCGCGCACGCTATGACCAAGAAGATGCTGCACGAGGAGTGGGCGATGCCGCTGGACGGTGCCATCGACGCAGAAGCGCGCGCCCAAGCGATTTGCATGGAGACCAATGACTTCAAGCGCGCCTACGAGGCGTTCGCCGCAAAGAAGACGCCGGAGTTCGCAGGAGACTGATGCAGATACAGGATCTCATGCTCCCGTTTTTCGACGAGGAGCACCGCGCGTTTTACGGACGCGTTCGCGAATGGCTCAGCAAGAGCGACGTGCTCGACGACGAGCGCCGGCCCGAAGCGAGCGCGCGCGCGTGGGTGCGCGCGTTGGCGTCGGGCGAGGTGCTGCGCGCGTGCGTGCCCGATATGTATACCGGCCTGCGCACGGATCTCGACGTGCGCACGCTCTGTCTGGCGCGCGAGGCGCTCGCGTACCATTCGGCGATGGCGGACTTTGCGTTTGCGATGCAAGGCTTGGGTAGCGGCGCGCTGACGCTGTTCGGCAGCGCCGAGCTCAAAAAGCGCTATCTTCCGATGGTCGCCAACGGCCGCTGCGTGCCGGCGTTTGCCCTTTCCGAACGCGAGGCGGGATCCGACGTTGCGGCAATTCGCACGCGCGCGGTTCTCAAAGACGGTACCTATACACTCGACGGCGAGAAGACCTGGATCTCCAACGCCGGCATCGCCGATCTGTACGTCGTCTTCGCGCGCACCAGCGACGACGGTTCGAAGGGGCTGACCGCGTTTGCGATCGATCCAACGTCGCCGGGATTTACCGTCGGCAAGCGCATCGACACGATCTCGCCGCACCCGCTGGGGACGCTCAGCTTCGAGCGGCTGCGCGTGGCGCCGTCGCAGCGCATCGGAAAGGAAGGTGAGGGCTTCAAAATTGCGATGGCTACGCTCGACGTGTTCCGCAGCACCGTCGGCGCCGCCGCACTGGGCTTCGCGCGCCGGGCGCTGGACGAATCGCTCGCGCACGTCAAGAAACGCGAGCTCTTCGGAGCGCCGCTGGCTGCGCTGCAGTTGACGCAAGCGGCGATTGCGGAGATGGCGACCGACGTCGACGCCGCCGCCCTGCTGGTCTATCGGGCCGCGTGGACGAAGGACGCCGGAGCGCCGCGCATCACGCGCGAAGCCGCGATGGCGAAGTGGTTCGCGACCGAGGCGGCCGGGCGCGTCTGCGATCGCGCCGTACAGCTCTTCGGCGGTCGCGGCGTGACGCACGGCGAGATCGTGGAGCGGCTCTACCGCGACGTTCGCGCCTTACGCATTTACGAAGGAGCCAGCGAAATCCAACAACTGGTGATTGCCAAGCAGACGCTCGACGCGCAGTGAAACTCAGCGCGCACGCCGACACCTTCGCCGAGGATAGGCTTCCGCGGCCCGAGCATATGCCGGAGCTGCTCTTCACCTTGCCCGAACTGCGTTATCCGCAGCGGATCAACGCGGCAGCGCACTTACTCGATCGCCACATCGCGGCAGGCAACGGGGAACGGCGCTGCATCGTCGCGCCGGGGCAGCCGTTCTGGACGTATGCCGAACTTGCGTCCAAGGCCAATCGCATCGCGCGCGTGCTCGTTGAAGATCTTGGCGTCGTGCCGGGAAATCGCGTGCTGTTGCGCGCGCCCAACAACCCGATGCTGGCGGCGTGTTGGCTCGGCGTGCTCAAAGCCGGAGCGATTGCGGTGACGACGATGCCGCTCTATCGTGCCAACGAACTGCGCTTCATGATGGAGAAGGCGCAGGTCAAGCTCGCGCTATGCGACGTGCGCCTGCGCGACGAACTCGCGGCCGCATGCGACGCGTCTGGCGGCGTTAGAACGCTGCATTTTGGCGGCGACGGGGACGAGCTCGAGTTTGCCATGCGCGACCGATCCGACGAGTTTCCGATCGTCGACACCGCCGCCGAGGACGTGGCGATGATCGCGTTTACCTCGGGAACCACCGGCGAGCCCAAAGCGGCGATGCACTACCATCGCGACATTCTGGCCACGTGCGACTCGTACGGTGCGCGCGTGCTGCGGTCGCGACCGGACGATCTGTTTTGCGGCAGTCCGCCGTTGGCGTTTACGTTTGGGCTGGGCGGGTTGCTGCTCTTTCCGCTGGCTATCGGCGCGGCCACGCTTTTGCTCGAGCAGGCGGGTCCCGAGCATTTGATGCGCGGCATCGCCGAGCACGGCGTGACAACGATCTTTACCGCGCCGATCGCCTATCGCGCGATGTGCGGGATGGTGGATCGCTGCAACGTTGGAACGCTGCGCACGTGCGTTTCGGCCGGCGAGACATTGCCCAAACCGGTTTGGGAGGCGTGGCGCGACAAAACCGGACTCAAAATCATGGACGGCATCGGCAGCACCGAGATGCTGCACATTTTTGTCGGGGCTCCGGTCGACGAAATCGTCGGCGGCTCGACGGGCCGCGCCGTACCGGGTTACGTGGCCGAAGTTCACGACGAAGACGGTAACCGCGTGTCCAACGGCACCATCGGCCGGCTCGCCGTCAAAGGTCCGACGGGTTGTAAGTACCTGCAGGACGAGCGCCAAGCCAACTACGTGCAAAACGGTTGGAACTATCCCGGCGACGCGTACCGTATGGACGACGACGGCTACTGCTGGTACGTCGCGCGTACCGACGATATGATCGTCTCTGCCGGGTACAACATCTCCGGTCCCGAGGTAGAACAAGCACTCATCGCCCATGCCGACGTCAAAGAAGTCGCCGTCATCGGCAAGCCCGACCTCGAGAAAGAAACGCATATCGTCAAGGCGTTCATCGTGCTCGCCGACGGGTGCGCGGCCACCGAATGGAAGGCCGACGAGCTGCGCGAGTTTTGCAAGTCGCAGATCGCGCCGTTCAAAGCGCCGCGCGAGATCGAGTTCGTGCGCGAGCTGCCGCGAACGGAGACCGGAAAAGTCCAGCGGTATAAGCTCCGGCAGCAAGCAGCGATCGAATGAAGCCGCAGCGGGCGCTGCTCGTCGCGATCTTCGCCGCGGTCGGTGTGGGTTTCGCGGGCGGCCAGATCGCGCGCGCCGGCTTCCTCGCCATCGCGTGTTTCGTCGTGCTCATCGCGGTGTGGTGGCTGGTCGACCGGCGGTTCGAAGCGCAGCGCTGGTGGCGGCGCGCCGTCGATCCGATCGTGCTCGAGTCGCCGTTTGCCGAACCGTGGCGTGTCGCCGCGGGTGGCCCGGACCCCCGGCATAACCATCACCAAGGCGAGAGCGATCAATATTTCGCCTACGATTTTCTTCCCGTTGACGGCGGCGCCGGCGAGCGGCCGGTGCTGGCACCCTGCGACGGAACGATCGCGTGGACGCAAGAGCGGCACGACGACGCTTGGCTATCGATCGAGATGCAACGCGGGTTCGTGATCCTCGCGCAACTCGCGAAGGGCTCGATCGCTGTCCGCGTTGCCGATACCGTTGTTGCCGGCGTGAAGCTCGCGCAATGCGCGTCGCTGCACGTTCACGCGCAAGATCGCGCGCAAATGGCCGAGGGAATCGCGCAGGGAATTCCGATTGCGTTCATGGACGAGCGCGGCATCGCGCAGGTTCTCGAGTACGGCGACGTGCTCGATTCAGCTGGCAAGATGTAGGCGTTTTGTCCCAGACCGCAGGCAAGCAGGCCTCGTCACCGAAATGTTGCGCCGTGAAATTTTGGAGCCGCCTTTTATGCATGGGTTACTTGCTGTTTTGCTGCGCTTGCGCGGGCACGTCGCTGACCGACAAGAACGGCGCGAACGGTGAGGATTACCTGAAATCCACGCTTCCTCGCGTTATGGGAACCTGGAGCGCCATTGACCTCGATAAAGAGGCCTCTCCAGAGCTTTACAAGGCGACACCGCGAACGCGAATGGAGTGGATGCTCGGAATTTTTCGACGCAAGCTGGGACCCTTGAAATCGTTCACGGTGGCGAACTGGAACGTCAACGCCGGCTGGTACCCGCAGACCGGTCCAATTACGACCGAAGACTACGGACTTAACGCGCGCTTCCAGAAGGGACCCGGAACGATTGAGATCGTCATTGCACATCAGCGAGGAGCCTGGAAGATCTCTGGCTTCAATATAAACTCCGACGAACTCTTAAAGTAGTTACCAGCGCAGCAGTAACGGTAGTTCTGGGCGTAAGTCGGCGCTCTCGCCTTTGACGGCGTGATCGAAGAACAGTTCCGCGACGTAGTCGTTCTCTTCGGCGAAGCTCGCTATGCCTAATCCCGCCGCCGTTCTGGCTCCGGGTGACTGAGCACCGCCCGGCGCCGCGATGCGCACGTGCGTGAGCTCGCGAAGGCCAAGCGGATGTTCGAGCGGCTCGCGCGCTTTTGCTTGCGGCGACGTCGCGAAGTTCACGTAGAGAAACTCCGGCTCGGTCAGCGGCGTCGCGAGCGCGATGCCGATCGCGACTTGCGACGGCAGATAGGGCGCGTGATAGGCCCACGTTGGAAAGGGCGGCGGTGCCTCGGCGTCGACCGGATCGTCGGGACGCAGCGCGATGCCGAACGGACACGCGCCGTCGTGACGGCGTACCCAACGTTCCCACAGCCGCGTGCGAAACGCCGGCTCGGCGCGCGACGCACTGAGGTCGTCGACCCAAACGAGCTCGAGATAGGCGTTGTGAAAGAAGAACCGCCGATTGGCCGTGCCTTGTCCGTGATGTACGTTCGCGGAGCCTTCGAGCAGACCGAGCGCCGTGAGTGCGTCGGCTTGCGGTGCGCCTGGGTCGCAGATCAACACGAAGTGGTCGAGCGCAGGCTTCATTCCGGAAGGACTGCCGTCGCTTCGATTTCGATCTTGGCGCCTTCTTCGAGCAGCGCCGCCACCTGCACGAGCGCCATCGCGGGATAATGCTCGCCGACGATTTTCTTGTAGCACGCGCCGAGCTCGCGTAAGCACGCACGGTACTCGTTCTTGTCGGTAATGTACCAGGTCAGCCGAACGAGGTGTTCGGGCTTGCCGCCCGCGGCCGCGAGGATGTCCATGACGTTGCTGAGCGCTTGACACGCTTGGTCCAGGAAATCGTCGGAGACCAGCTGCAGCTGCTCGTCCCAGCCGATTTGGCCGGAGATGGCCAAGAATCGGCCCGTCGCGACGACGCCGTTGGAAAAGCCGCTGGGTCGCGGCCAGCCTTCAGGATTTATCTGCACGCCGTAATGGTAGCGTCAACAACCCGGAAACCGCAAGATTGACAACCAGCGCGTAGAGTGCAATGAAGCCGGTTAACGAGCCGCCGAACGCATGAATCGTGAAGTTCGAATTGAAGCCGGTCGCGTAGGCCATGGCACAGCTTGCGATCAGGCCGCAGGCCCAACCCGCAAAAAGCGCCTTTGGATGAAGGGCGCGCGTCCACAAGCCCAGGACGAAGGCCGGGAAGATCTGGAGCATCAGCGCGCCGCCGATCAGTTGAAAGTCGATGACGTACGGGACGCGCACGAAGAAGATCACTACAAGCGCCGCGGCGCACATCGCGAGCGTCAGCAGCTTCGCGACGCGCGTTTCGCCCGGCGGCCGCTGCGTCGAAAACTCCGCGAAGACGTTGCTGGCGAACAGATTCGCCGCGCCGATGCACATGATGGCTGCGGGAACCAGCGCGCCGATCACCACCGCCGCATCGGCCACGCCGGCAAACCAGTCGGGAAAGAACTGCCGGAAGAGCAGCGGCACGACGTTGCTGGCGGCCGACTGCGGAACCTTGATGCCCGCTGCCAACGCGCAGTACCCCAGCAGCGCGAGCAATCCGAGCAGCAGCGAATAGATCGGTAAGAGCGCGGCATTGCGCCGCAGGACTTCCTTGCTCTTGGCCGAGAGCACGCTGGTAATCGAGTGCGGATAGATGAACAGTGAGAGCGCGGAACCGAACGCCATCGTCGCGTACGTGAAGTACTGCGACGGCGTCAAGAAAATCGACGACGGTTTCGGGCGCGCGGCGAGCACTGCTTGCGACGCGGAAAACACGTGCGCCCAGCCGCCGAGCTTGGCTGGGATCACGACGATCGCCGCAATGACGGTGACGTAAATGAGTGTGTCCTTCACGAATGCGATGAGCGCCGGCGCGCGCAGTCCGCTGGTGTACGTGTAGCCCGCAAGCAGCACGAACGCAATGGTGAGGGCGAAAAGTCCGTCGTGCGCCGCGAAGCCGCCGCCGATCTGCGCGAAGACCGTCTTCATTCCCGCCAACTGCAGCGCGATGTACGGCATCGCCGCAACGACGCCGGTCAGCGCGATGGCGACCTCCAGTGCGCGATCGTTATAGCGGTCGCGCACGAAATCGGCCGTCGTCAGATAGCCGCGCTCGCGCGCGATCCCCCAAAACCGCACCAAGACGACGAGGGCGACGGGATAAGCGATCGTCGCGTACGGAACGGCGAAGAAGCCTAGCGCGCCGACGCCATAGACCAATGCGGGAACGGCGATGAACGTGTAGGCCGTATACAGATCGCCGCCCAGCAAAAACCACGACACGAGAGTGCCGAACCTGCGTCCGCCCAGCGCCCATTCCTCGATCGAGTTGAGGTTGGCGCCGCCCCAGCGAGCGGCGAGGAAGCCCATAATCGTGACGGCACCGACCAGTACCAGCAGAACGATCGAACCGCTAGACATCGCCCGCGTCCCGCGTGAGATAAACGACGAGTCCTAACAGACCGCCGGTAATTAACACCCAGAGCAGTTGATACCAATAGAAGAACGGCATCCCGAAGAGCACCGGCTCGGGGCGATTGTAGAGAAACGGCAGCAGAAGTGCCACGAACGGCACGACGAGCAACCAATACGCCTTGCGCTTATTCACGCTATCGTTCCAACGGCATCGAGCGTTCCGCCCAAATCGCGCCTAGCGAGAACCGCCCGAAAATTGTCGCAAACGTCATTCCGGCCAAACAAATGCCGGCGCCGAGCAGCTGATGCGGCTCGAATCGTGCGTGCAGTATCAGCGTGCTGGCGATGCCGGCGACGATCGGTACGAGAAAGCCGAAGAGTCCCGCCCGCGCCGCACCGATCTTGGCGATGCCATAGTTCCACACCGGCCACGTCAAGACGATCGGGAAGACGACCGCGAAGGCAAACGGCCCCCAGACATTCCAGCCCATCGTCAGCAAATCGGCGTGAAGTAATCGCGGAATGCCGGCCGGATAGAGCATCAGTCCGCCGATCGTCATCGTGATCGCGACCAGTGCGACGGGCGAATACCGCCCAATCAGTCGCGCGGTGGCGACGTTGTAGCCGGCAAACGACACCGATGACAGCAGCGTGAGCAAGTCGCCGATGCGAAACGTCGCATGTCCGGCAAACGCGCCTTCGAAAACCGCGATGCCGAGGAGCGCGACCGCAGCGCCGGCCCAGCGCAGCGCGCGAATTCGTTCGTGGCCGGTAAGCGCTAGGATCACTAAAGTGAATACGGGCGCGGTCGCGCCGAGCAGCGACGACGCAAACGCGCTGGTGTTGGCGAGTCCCAGCGTCCAGAGGTACTGATAGATGCCGTAGCCGCAGGCGGCGCACACCACGAGGGGGACGATGTCCTGGCGACGGACGTGGACGCGCTCCCCGGTCGCGTAGACCAGGCCGAACGCCAGCGGGGTCATGGCGAGGAAGCGCAGTGCCGTAAACGCGAGCGGATCTAAGTGCGCAAACGCGCCTTTCATCAGCACTACGTTGAGGCCCCAGCAGACGATTACGTAGAGCAAACCGCCGTAAACGAGCACGAGCGGCGCTGTTCGTGGACGCGGTCAGAAAGGCCCGCGACGAGCAAACGCCTGGCTGCTGGGAAGGAGCGCCGAGCTGCCACAAGGTTCGTAGGGGACGCGGGGCTAACAGGCTTCCCCATAACCGAAGACTTCAATCAACGAAAGGGCGTGCAATGTCGGTTTCCCAGCCTCCCTCGGACACCCCATTCGGTCTTCAACCCAACGTCGCTGCAGGTCTTGCGTATCTGTTCGGCATCATCGGCGGCATCGTCATGCTCGTCGGCGGCGGCACGAACACGTTCGTGAAATGGGCCGCGGCGCAGTCGATCACGCTGTGGGGCGTATATATCGTCCTCGAGTTCGCGCTGATATTCTTGACCGGAATCGTGCACATTCTCGGCCTGATTCTGCCGCTCATTGGATTGCTGTGGTTCGTCCTGTGGCTCTGGACGATGATCACCGCATTTCAGGGCAAAGAAGTTCGCGTTCCCGTGATCGCGGACTTGACCACGAATATCTTCAAGACTGCACCCGCGACGTAGTCCGCGTTACGGCGACCAGGCGGACGGGGTTACCGCCTGACGCTGAATCTCCGTATGCCATACGTTTGCAGGTATGGTTGCGCCCGTTCGCTGGTTTTCATAGAGAACGTCGATGAGAGTCCCAGGCGCGGTGCCGTTCGGTACCGCGCCTCCATCATCTCCGGCGCCGGCCGGCGCTAACGCTTCCAGCGATTCGTCGAGCGTTCCGGTCAGCGCGGCGTACGGCGCAACGCGCCACGTTCGGAACGTCAGTCGCGCGTCGCGCGACGCGAGGATCGTTCCGCTCGCGCTCGATGCCTCGGCGGTGACGTCAGCGATGACGCGGCCTTCGGTTACGGCGTCGTTGTCTTGTTCGTAGATCGTGCAGCCGCCGCTGGGACAGGGCGACGCGGTTGCGGAGGCAAGCGAAAACGCAATCGTTGCTTTCGCTTGGAGCGCGCAGCCCGCGGTCGTGGCGATCGCGCACGTCGCCGCCGGCGACGGCGCGACGGGAAGCGCGTCGCGCGGATCGGCTCCGGCCGCGATGGCGGCGGCGATGCTCTCGCGCGATTGAACCGTTGCGGAGGCGAGCTCCTGACGTACCGCGACGGCGGCTTCGCGCCGAAGCAGCCCTTGCGCGAGGGCGTGCGCGCCGTGAACGATGGTTTCCGACAGCGCCGTAAACAGCACCAAGACGAAGAGCGTTCGCAGCAGCATCGGAAGTTCCTAAGGCGCGCCGGTCGGCGCTGCTGCCAACCCCGGCGCGTGCAGGATCGAACCGGGCAGCGGCGCGCGGCGGTCGAGGGTTCCGGTCAACGCGATCTGCTGCGTCGGATCGCCGATCGCAACGACGCCGACGGTTATCGACGTCGCGCCGTCCGGCGCTACCGACGAGCTGACGGAGATTCGAACGGGCAGCGGTGACGCGCTCGCAAGCGGAAGCGTCGTCGCGATCGACGCCGGTGCGAGCGCACCGCCTTGATACTTCAGCACGTCGAGCGCCACACGCATCTCGCCCTCGGCTGCGTCTTGCATGACGCCCCGCATCGCAGCGTTTGCGGCGGCATGTGACGCCATCGCGCTGACGCCCAGCGTCGCGCCGGCGACCGTCGCTAAGATCCCGATCGCGATCGTGGTTTCGAAAAGCGTGCCCACGCCGGGCGCAGTGCCCACCTTGGGGGCAGCGGAAGACCTAGCAGCGGCCGTTCGAAGACGTAGGTCACGAGCGCCGCTTGCGCGATCGTCGCGGCAAAGGCGATCTGGGTGTAGCGCACTTGCCACTGCGGATCGAAGTGGGGATCGTCGCCAATGTACGGCGGAATATGGAACTTCAGCAGATCGCGCGCAATGAGTTGGTGGTAGAGGTAGAGATTGTACGAAATCGCCGCCAGAAAGCGCAGCGGCGGGTTATCGAAGAGCAGCTGCCACCACGCCGGCGCCAGCAGCGATCCAAAGGCGACCAGCGCAAAGCAGCCGCCGAGCAGCGGACGCTTGTCGATCTGCCACACGCCGGCCCACTGGTCGGCGAGGCGAAAGCCGAACAGATTCTGGAGCAGTGCGACGAGCCCGACGATGCCGGCCAAGGCGACGACCGGCGCGGCTACCCCCAAGCGCGACGCGCGAATGCGATCGCCGAAGCGTACGAACGCGTACGACGCGATCATGCCGCAGGCGAAGATGTCCAGGTAGCCGGGCAGGTTCTCTTCGTAGGTCGGAAAGAGCGTCTGCATGCAGCACTTGGCGTACCACGCGCGCCATATCCACGCGATCGCGATCATAACCGCTGCGGTTAACCACGGCGCGCGCTTGAAGCTTTGCCAGATCAGCGGAAAGATGCAGTAGAACTCGACCTCGACGGCGAGCGTCCACATCACGCCGTTGATGGTGCCGTAGCGATCGGGAAACCACGTGTGAATAAAGAGCAAGTGCGTCACGATGTCGGGCAGGGTGTTCGCGTTGGGCTGTACCTGCGCGTAGCCGATCGCGTACGCTACGCCGATGGCGAGCACGTAGGACGGCACGATTTTCAGAAATCGCCGCCACGCGAAGTGCGACCAGCTCGGTTGAGCGCGGCCGAGCGCGACCGCGCGAACGAACGGATACGAGATCACGAATCCGCTAAGAAAGAAGAACAGATGGACGCCAATGAAGCCGGTCTCGGGCACGAACTCCAGCCACGATGCGGGCGCCGGGAGCCACGAGATCTCCCAGACGTGATACCACAACACGAGCAGGACGGCGATACCGCGCAGTCCGTCTAAAACGCCGAGCCGTTTCTCTTCGTGAAGGGTTCCGCTAGCCGCCATTACGGGTGGTACGTACGAGCCGTGTGGCGGGCGAGCTGATCGGCGTAGTAGTAGACGTCGCGCAGGTTGCCTGAGGCATAGCGGGCGGCTTCGTCGTTGAAGTGCGGCGACGCCGGGTTGCCGCTTTCGCCGCCCGCCGTCACTGCTCGCGCTCGTACGCGATCGCCGAACTCCACGACGGCGACGAAGCTGTTTCCCGAAATACCGTAACGCCGCTTCGTTTGGGTCTGCGTCGTGTAGAACGCGGCGAGCGAGCCCCAAAAGCCTGACGTGAACGGCACCGGAATGCTGGGTTTGTCATCGTAGAAGCGCGCGTCGATGTCGTCGTCGAGGCGTTGGAAGCGATTGACCGTACCCCAGGGCGTGCGCCACGTTCCAAAGTCGGCATCGAGCTGCCCGACCGCATGGACGAGCGCCGCGAGTTTCTTGTCGCGCGGTGCGTAGAGCATGCGCGAATACGTCGCTTCCAGTTCGTCCTCTTCACGGCGCACTGCGCCGCGCAGCGTGTCGCCCCAATAGACGGCCAGGGTCGTCGGAATCGACGTCGCCGCCCAGCGGTAGTTCCACGAGCGCAGCATCGCAATCGGTCCGCGCAACGCCGCGACGCGCGGATCGCTCTTGGGCAGCTCATCGTACGCGGCGATCAGGCGCGGAATCATTTCAGCAAAGGCCGGCAAGTAGGAATCGAAAGCCGCGGCTTGCAGAGAGTCGAGCGTGAAGTTGCGCCGGCCCGTCAGCAGCCGCGTGTCGTGCACGCCGCGCATATTTGGACCGAGCTGGTCCATGTACCGCGGATAGGCACTGCGCTTAGGGCTATGGCTGCCGGCAGCCGAATACGCCCAATCGTTGGAGTTGAAGACCCACCCGTTGGGCGGATCGACCACGTTAGGCATCGCGCTCAACGGAAGAAGACCGCGCCAATCGGTGGCTGGATTCGATCCGTCGACGGTTTTCGTGTAGTCGAATCGGTTGTCTCGCCGCGGAATGAACTGCGGGGTCATGAAGGCGATCTCGCCCTTGCGGTCGGCGAAGATCGTATTGTTCGAGGAGTTGGCTTTGTAGCGGTCGGCGATCGCGCGGTACGACGCGAAATCGGCGGCTTTGGTTCGATAAAACGACTGGCTGAGCGCCGCGACCGGCTTGTCCATCAGCGCGACGGCGATCCATTTGGAGCCCTCTTTGGCGACGATGGGACCGTGATGAGTGCGGTAGACGGTAAGCGTCCGCGACGCGAGATCGCCTCCGCGGGTCCGGTAACGTAACGTGACCGACGAGACCGTCACGGGGCGCAGCTGCGAGCCGTAACGATAGCAGAGCTCGCCGTTCTTGCGCACGATCGTTTCGGCAAAAAAGTCGACGTCGTTGACGCCGGTGCTGGTGTGCATCCAGCCGATGTTTTGATTGAAGCCTTGATAGATGAAAAACTGACCCCACGTTGCGGCGCCGTAAGCATCGAGACCTTCGTCGCTGCGCATCTGGAGCTCGGAGCGGAAGTAGAAGGACGTGTGCGGGTTGATGAGCAGCAGCGCGCGTCCCTGCTTGGTCATCGACGGCGCCAGGGCGATGCCGTTCGATCCGATGTCGCGCAGCTGCTCGTCCGTGCGTCGCGTCAGTGCGACGGCGCGGCCCTCGCCGTAAAACGCGCGCAGTCCGATGGGCGAAATATCCTCGATATCGCCGCCGATGCTGCCTTCGGTAAAGCTGAGCGCCATCCACGGCTCGAAATGCCGCAGCACTTTCGGATGGACCTTTGGATGCGTTGCGAGGAAATAGTTGAGGCCGTCCGCCCACGCGTCCATGAGCTTGCGCAGGTTTGCCGGACTTCGGTCGTACAACGCTTGGAGCTTCGCGGGATCGGCGTAGAAGCGATAGCGTAGATCGGCGTAGATCGCGTTCTCGCCCTCGAACTCGGCGGTGCGCCCTAACGCGGTCAAATAGTTGGTTTCGACGCGATCGAAATCGTCTTCGGCCTGCGCGTAGATCGCCCCGAAAACGGCATCGGCGTCGGTCTTGCCGTGAACGTGCGCGATGCCCCAATCGTCGCGCACGATCGTGACGTCGGCCGCCTCACGCTGCCACCGCGCCATGTCGGGCCTTACCGTGCCGGCCGACCCCAAGGCGAGCAAGAGGCCGACGGCGGCGAGCAGCTTCATAGCCCGAGCATTGGCGCTCCGCCCGATGTCATCCTGAGCGTAGCGCCCGAAGGGCGCGAAGTCGAAGGGCAGGCGCCTCGCAGGCGAATGCTTTGTATCAACCTATTGACACAAAGCTTCGGTTTGTATTAGGGTGTTAATACAATAAGATCTGCCATGAAAAGGAGACTCGATGGTCGGCACGGCCGCTCATTTTGACCTATCGCCTGTGGTCGCCGCCGGTTTGCTCGCGATAGGCGCCTTGGAAGTACTGTCGCCGCAATCGTTCACCGATGTCGGCGCAACGTTTAGGAGGCGCAGCGCGATCTCGATTCCGAGACGCAGGCGCGCTTGTGGCATGTATTGGAGGCGCGTTCGGGCGCGCAACGCATGAGCCTGAATGCGTTCCGCCTCGTCGGCATCTTTACCATACTCGTGGCGGCCAGCGTTTTTATTCCGCGTGTTCCGATGGTGCTGCCGTACGCCGGCGCTTGCTTCGCGATGGCCGTTGCGATCGTACTCACGTATTCGCGATGGAACTCACCGTTGACGAACGAATTCGGCGCACTCGCGTCAACGGACTCTGCGTGCTCGCGATCGCTCCGATTTTTGCGCTGTTCAGCCTCATGCATTGGGGACTGCCGCACACGGAGTACTTCGTTTGGCTGTACGTGGCGGCCATGGTAACGTTTCCGGTAGCACTGACGTTCAATCTGCGCCTGCAATATCGGCGTCTCGTCGTAGCGTGAGCCAACAGTTCATCGTCGTCGACGAGGCCGCGGAAGCTCCGCCGTACCGGCAAATCGTCGACCAGTTAGTATCCGCCATCGAACGGGGCGATTTAAAGCCGGGAGCGCCCCTTCCGACGGTGCGACAGCTGGCCGGCGATCTCGGCATCGCGCCCAACACGGTAGCGCGCGCGTATGCGGAGTTACAGGAGTCCGGCTGGCTCGTGAGCGACGGCCGCCGCGGCACGCACGTAGCCGACGACGCGCCAAAGCGCGATCGCACCGAACGAGCTCGCGCGTTACGCGACACCGTCACGAAGTTCGTGGAGACGCTGCGTCAGCGCGGCTTCACGTCGCAAGAAGTCTCGATAGCCCTTCGCCAGGCCGAGGGCGACACCTAACGCGGGAACCGGACGATAATGGCGGAACGTTTCTCAGGTATGCTTCGCCCCACGCCCGCCGGATTCGCTGCGCTGCTGCTTGGCTTGCTTACAGCGTGCTCCTCGGCGCCGACCGCGGTTCCGGCTCCCGGCGGTCCGGCTTTGGTGACGTCCCCAACATCGAGCGCCGCTGCGTACCTGTACATCGCGAGCAAAGGCCCAACGCAGTCGAAACAAAAGGGCATGACGACGGCCTTCCGTGTGGGTCAACCGACGGCGTTGCGAATTGCACGGGATACCGTACATCCCGCCGGTATCGCTGTGGACCACGACGGCAACGTCTACGTTATCGCAGAGGGCTCGTTGTACGTCTACGCGCCGGGCCTATCGTATTTGATTCGCACTGTCCCCGGAGCATTCAAGAATTCTTTGCAAACTCCGATCGTCATCGATGCGCAGAATGACGTGTATTTTGTCGCGTCGGACGGCATTGGAGCGGCCGGCATAGTCGAATACTCGGAGGGTGCTGTAACCCTGCTTCGCACGATTCCGGTGTTACCGTATGACTTCGGATCTCCCGAAGCCATCGCCGTGGATCGATCGTCTAATCTTTACGTCGCAAGTAACGAGATACAGGTTTACGGCCCAACGGGGACCAGCCCCATCGAGACGATTCCCGCGTCTAACGCAGACGCGATAGCCGTCGATTCGGCGGGGCACGTCTACGCGGATGTTTGTCCGCAAGGCAGCGGCGGCATCGATGTATACTCCCCAACGGGTGTATTGATTCGCAGCAAACCTGGGTGTTCGTATTTCCTGTCACTGGATCAAAACGATTATCTCTATGCGGGATACCAAGGAGCATGGCGCGATCTCGACGGCGCCGTAGCCGTTTACAAGCCCTACAGCTTTACGTTGTTCCGCTCAGTGAATCAGGGGATCCACCGCATTCGTGCCATGATCGTGGATCCGCAGGGAGACCTCTACGTCGCCAATGGGCGCGGCGGTACCGGCAGCGGAAACGTCGTCATGTATCCGCCAGGAAAGGGCATCCCCGCGTGGACGGCCAGCGGCGGTGGGCGCAACGGCGTGACATATCCGTCCGGTTTGGCTGTCTGGCAGCCTTAGTGCGTGACGAATTTATCTGCGATCGGCTGAATGATCGAAACCACTAACTGGCCCACGACCGAAAGAAACTGCAGCACCTTCGAGATGGTATCACGACGACACGGCGTCTTGACGAGTCCCTTGCCCAAGCGGTGAGTCAAAGCAGAAGGCAATAAACAATCCCGCCGCTGCGGCTAATAGCGGTGCGCCTGACGTGAGATTCCAGATCCAGCCGTTGCCGCCGTTGACTTGCGCGGTCGTGATTTCGAAGAACGCGGTAAACAGCAGCGGAACCAGCGCGCCGAGCGTGTAGAAGGCAATGCCGCTGCGGGCTTTCTCGCCAAGCACGGCGACGACGACGTCAGCTACCAATCCGGCAACGAAACCCCCAATTGCGTAGACGTAGAAGTCGCTTTGCAGCGCCATCGCAAGCGCGTACGCGCCGAACATCAAGGCGAACGTGCCGAACGGTACGCGGAATCGGCGAAGCAGCGCGAGCATCGCGCCGGCCAGAACGGCGGCTTCGAGAATCATCGCCGTCATGGCAAGGGATTTTCCCATACCGGTGCGCGTCGGATCGCGCCGGCCTTGCGCGACGAATAGCAGCGTTCCATCCGGATTCCAGGCGGCATCTTGAACGTCCATACCGGAAAACTGCGACACGTCGCGCGCGTGCGCGCCGTGGAAGTCGCTCACCCAGAGTTGCTCCGCGCCGAGGTCGTTATTGAGGAACGCGATCGAACGCCCGTCGCGCGACACGGCGGGGCTGCCGTCACTCTTGGGAACGATGCTGCGCGAGTCTTTGCCGTCGGGCGAACCGATGCGAATCGATCCGTCGCCGGACGCGAAAACGATCCCATGTTTGGTCCACACCGGCGTGCTGCCGTTGGCGGTGAAGGGGAGCCAGTGCGTCGAGCCGCTTGCAACGTCGACGACGGCGATCATACCAATCGTACCGTTTCGCGATCCATATGCGATCGAACGGCCGTCGGGTGACCACGAAAGCTGCGAGATCGTCGTGGTCTGCGCCAAGACGTCGCGCGCGTTGCGGCCGTCAGGTGAGATCAGGCGAATGTCGAAATCACCGGAACTTTCAGCTGGCATCGAGACGTAGGCAATCGACTTCCCGTCCGGCGACCACACCGGCTGCGTGTCGTGACGTCCGGAATGCGTGATTGCAGCACCGTGCGCACCGTCAGCATCGGCCACGTAGATGTCGCTCGGCGGCAGCGAGTCGGGATTTTGATAGCGATTGACGCGATAGACGACGTGCTTACCGTCGGGCGCAACGTCAACGGTCTCGAGATCGAGCTTCGGCGGCAGGGCAAGACGCGTCAGGTCGCCGTTGCGTTCCAGGCGATACAAACTCGGATACACGTTATCGCCCGTTCCTGGCTTCATCGTTAGCGGCGTGAAGCCGTCCTCGATGGGCTGCGCATACGCCAAGAAGAAACTGAGATTGACGAGCAACGCCCATGCGGAAATCACCGCCGGGCCCACGGTCTTCCAGCCCGATGCGTCGCGACCGTACTGCGCGGCGATCGAAAGCAGCGGTCCGCTCGTGATCATTCCGCCGGCAACCGCGAGCACGAGATGCGACGGGCTGATCAGCAGCGCGATGCCGGTTTCGATGCCGAACATCGTGTGCCACCACGCGTCGAACCCGCCGCCCACGACAAAGAGCACGACGCCGAGCGCCGCGACCCAATAGCCCGGCGGCAGCGCGTTGCGGAAGGTGTAACCTCGGCGCAATCCCACGATGCCGGCGGCTAACAGCACCAGGCCGTTAATGGCCATGGCTCCGTAGAGCACGGCATGCCAGGGTGTCAGAAACGACTGATCGACTTCCCCATGCGCGTGTGCCCATCCGTCGATGAGGGGGCCGCAGATCATGAGGAAGGCCAGGAAGGCCATGAACCAGTCGAAAGCCAGGGACGATTGCGCTCGCTCGTGCTGCATGGCCCCCTTTTTCACTTAGCCGCTGTTGACAACCCGCCGTTCGCGTGGTTCGATAGCCGTCACCGTGAAAAACGTTCGCGCGTACGCTTACTGGTATTCTTTCAGCGGCCTCGGAGGCCGGTGACGGGTAGGCGTTTGCGCGAAGCACGAGCAGCTGAACGTGAGCCCCCGCCGACCGGCGGGGGCTCATTCTTTTTTCCATCGAAGAGACGACGCGGAGCATAGACATGACGATTGCGGTATACCAAGGGGTCGACGGAGCCTACTCACAGCTGGTGATTGCGCACTACCTGCGCGAAGCCGGCCTCGATGCGACGACGGTGGGCGTGCCGAGTTATCGCGAAATGGCGACGACAGTCGCCAGCTTGCGCGCCGACGTGGGAGTGATTCCGATCGAAAACGCGATCGGCGGCACGGTGCGTGAAGGCTACGATCTGCTTGCGGAGTTCAATCTCGCCCCAATCGCCGAAGTGCATTGGCGCACCGATCATCGTTTGCTCGGCGTTCCTGGTGCCGAACTACGCGACGTTCGCGAAGTTCTCGCGCATCCGCTAGTCATCGCCGAATGCGGCCGCTTCTTAGGCGGCCTCGAACAAGCGCGCGCGATTCCGTGCGAAGATACGGGCGTGGCGGCGCGCGAAGTCGCACGCGGTGGAAATCCCGCGGTTGCCGCACTGGCGCCGCCGGCCGCCGGCGTGACGTACGATCTCGTCGAGCTAGCCGCCAACTGCACCGACGATCCCAACACGTACTCGCGTTTTTTGATCGTGCGCTCGCGACACGTCAACGGCGATCATCCGCTGTCGTCGCATCCGCAGAGTAAGCACCGCAAGACGTCGCTCATCTTCGGCGTGGAAGAGAAGACCGGATCGCTCGCCCGCTGCTTGACGATTCTGGCCGAGCGCAACATCAACGGCGACAAGCTGGAATCGAAGCCGTACCTCGGACACGGTACCGAGCGCATCTTTTATATCGATTTCGACGGCGACGTCGACGACGCCAACGTCGCCAGCGCTATCGCCGAGCTCAAGCGCTGCTGCAGAACGGTGACGGTGCTGGGCAGTTATGACGCGCACGCCGGTGCGCCGATCGGCGCGAACGAACATCCGCCTGCCGCGGCAGCGGTTGCAGCGGCCCTGCACGCGCGTCGCATCGAGCCGATTAACGTCCCCGCCGAGACGCCTTTTCCGCGCGTTTCGCGGATCTCGCGGCCTGAAGGCACCGCTTTACGCTTTGGGAACGTCCGCGTCGCCGACGGCGAGTTCGTGATCGTCGCGGGACCGTGCTCGATCGAATCGCGCGAACAGATTCTCGAGACGGCCAAGTCGGTCAAAGCGCACGGCGCGATGATGCTGCGCGGCGGTGCGTTCAAGCCGCGCACGAGTCCATATGCGTTTCAA
The DNA here is from genome assembly GCA_036488875.1 of Candidatus Baltobacteraceae bacterium. NCBI lineage: Bacteria > Bacillati > Vulcanimicrobiota > Vulcanimicrobiia > Vulcanimicrobiales > Vulcanimicrobiaceae > Vulcanimicrobiaceae bacterium. Next base: position 209,043 of record DASXGW010000003.1, read on the forward strand.
GGCCTCGGATGGGAAGGCGTTGCGCTGCTGGCCGAAGCGGGCCGCGCCACGGGTTTGCCGACGGTTAGCGAAGTCATGACGATCGATCAGGTCGAGCGCATGGCCGAGCAGATCGACGTGCTGCAGATCGGCGCGCGCAACATGCAGAACTTCGACTTGCTCAAAGCGGTCGGACGCGCCGGCCGCCCGGTATTGCTCAAGCGCGGGCTCTCGGCGACCATCGACGAACTGCTCGCCGCCGCCGAATACGTGCTCTCGGAAGGCAATCCCAACGTGATTCTCTGCGAACGCGGCATCCGCACGTTCGAGCCCGCCACGCGCAACACGCTCGATCTGTCGGCCGTTCCGGTGCTGCGCGAGCGTTCGCATCTGCCGGTCTTCGTCGATCCGAGTCACGGCGTCGGCGTGCGCCGCTGGATCGGTCCGCTCTGCCGCGCAGCGAAAGCCGTCGGTGCGCACGGCCTCTTGATCGAAGTGCATCCCAATCCGCCCGAAGCCAAGAGCGACAAGGATCAAGCGCTAACGTTCGCCGATTTTGCGGGGATCGTTACCGAACTCGACCGCATCCCGATCTCCAGTCATCAACTGCACGCCAACGGCGCGCTCACGTGAGTGAGGACGTGCCGTGGCGCGTTCGCGGCATTCGCGGTGCGATTTCGGTCGAACGCGACGAGGCCGAGGCGATCGTTACGGCGACCAAGCGTCTGCTCGGCGAGATGGTCGCGCGCAACGATGTGGAGCTCGACGATATCGCGTCGGTGCTCTTTAGCCTCACGCCCGATCTTCATGCCGGCTTTCCGGCGCTTGCCGCGCGCGAGATGGGCTGGGTGCACGTGCCGATGCTGCACTTCGCCGAAATCGACGTTCCCGGTGCGCTCGCCCATTGCATTCGCGTGCTGATGCACGTGAACACCACGCGCGCGCTCGAAGCGATCGAACACGTCTACCTCGACAAAGCGGCGGCGCTTCGACCGGACCTCGCTAAACGCGCGGCGCAACTCAGATGAAAGAGAACGTTCTCGGTATCCTCGGGACCGGGCTGATCGGCGGTTCGATCGGTATGCGGATTCGGCGCAACGGCGGCTTCGTCGTCGGCTACGACCCCGACGCCGGCGCGCTCGCACAAGCGATCGAGGTCGGGGCGATCGACATGGCGGCAACGCGCGACGAACTGTACGCGCAGGCCGGCGCGGTCGTCGTCGCGGCACACGTCGACGATACGATCGCCGAACTCGAACGCCTCAGGAACGAACGCGCCATTCGCGCGACGCTCGTTATCGACGTCGCCTCGGTCAAGCGCGCGATTGTCGATGCGGCCGGCTGCCTTCCCAACTTCGTGGCGACGCACCCGATGGCCGGTCGCGAGAAGAGCGGCGTGCGCGCGGCTCGCGCTGATCTCTTCGAAGCAAAGACGTGGGCGTACGTTCCCAGCGGCGATCCTCGTCTCGATTCACGGGCGCGCGCGTTCATCGCGTCGCTCGGCTCTGCGCCGCTAGCGATCGACGCCAACGAACACGATCGCATAGCTGCGCTTACCTCGCACGCGATTCAGGTTTTGGCGTGGGCTTACGCCGAGCGTGCTCGCGAGCTCAACCCTGAGCTCGTCTATGCCTTGTCGGGAACTGCCGCGCGCGAATTATTGCGCCTGGGAGAGTCTGATCGGCAGATGTGGCGCGAGATCCTCAGCGCGAACGCCGAAAACGTCGAGCCCGTCTTGCGAGCGCTGGCCTTATCGTGCGATCGAGTTGAGCGCACGCTTTAGGCGCGCGTTGGCGTCGGCGGCCACGTGCTCGAGCGATCGGTTCCGGACCGTTTGCACGATGAGATTGGCGTCGATCGCCGAAACGATGACGCGTCCGTCGATCTCCTGAACGACCACGTTGCAGGGGACCAAGAGACCGAGCTGGGGTTCGACCGAGAGCGCGGCCCGGGCGAGCTGAGCGTTGCAGACGCCCAGGATCCGATACGGGCGGAACGTCTCGCCGAGCTTCTTTTGTAGGGAGGCTTGGATGTCGAAGTCGGTCACGACCGCGAACCCCTCGGCCTCCAGCGCGCGGATGGTCGCCTCGACGGCACCTTCGAATGGAAGGCTGACGTCGACGACCCGGCCGTAGGCGATATCGGTGGCTGCGCTCATCGCGGTTCCCCCAGGATATACTAGTTCTTGCCCAATCTGCGTTTGACTGCGTCCGAACGCCCTGATATACTGCCGTGGCGGTCCAGCCTAGGGTCCCGACGCGGTGTCGGGGGTGCTCCTGGGGTTGCCCCTAAAACTTCCTCAGCGGCAAGCTCGCGTAAGCGAGCGCAGTCCTGAGCGTAGGGCCATAGGCCCGGAGTCGAAGGGGATGTCGACCGCTTTTTAGCGTGCCACCGTGTTTGAGAGGAAGCTAGGCTTTGCCTACTATTAATCAGCTGGTTCGCCGGGGTCGCGAAAAGACCGAGCAAAAGGTCAAGACGCGTGCGTTCCGCGTGATCCTCACCGGACCCAAACCGGGCCATCCGGACTTGCCGACCCGTAACTTCGAAGTCGCGGGGAACCCGCAGCGCCGCGGCGTCTGCACGCAAGTCAAGACGGTTACGCCTAAGAAGCCGAACTCGGCGCTGCGTAAAGTCGCCCGCGTCCGGTTGACCAACGGCGAGGAAGTAACGGCGTACATCCCGGGCATCGGCCACAACCTGCAGGAGCACTCGGTCGTGCTCGTGCGCGGCGGCCGTGTGAAAGATTTGCCGGGCGTTCGCTATCACATCATTCGCGGCACGCTCGATACGGCCGGCGCCGCCAACCGCAAACAAGGTCGCTCCAAATACGGCGCTAAGCGCGAGAAGAAGAAGTAAGTAGATGCCACGCAAAGGTCCCGCTCCCAAGCGACAGATTCTGCCCGACGGCAAGTTCAATTCGAAAGTGCTCGCGCGCTTCATCAATAAGGTGATGCTGCGCGGCAAGAAGTCGACCGCCGAGCATATCACCTACGGCGCGCTCGATATCATTGCCGAGAAGACCGGACGCGATCCGATGGACATCTTCTCGCAAGCGTTATCCAACGCGATGCCGCTGGTCGAAGTCCGTCCGCGGCGCGTGGGCGGTGCGACCTACCAAGTTCCTATGGAAGTGCGCCCCGATCGCCGCCAGGCGATGGCGATGCGCTGGCTGATCGCTTTCGCGCGCTCTCGCGCCGGCCGCTCGATGGAAGAAAAACTCGCCAACGAGCTGCTCGACGCATCCAATAACACCGGCGCGACGATCAAGAAGCGCGAAGATACGCACAAGATGGCGGAGGCGAACAAAGCGTTCGCTCACTACCGCTGGTAAGACTTTAAAGACAAGCTACAGACAAAAACCATGGCAACGAGAGAATATCCGCTCGAACGGACGCGGAACATCGGCATTGCCGCGCACATCGACGCGGGCAAGACCACGTGTACCGAACGCATCCTTTTTTACACCGGCCGCGTGCACAAGATCGGCGAAGTGCACGACGGCGCCGCGACGATGGACTGGATGGTCCAAGAGCAGGAGCGCGGCATCACGATTACGTCGGCCGCGACCGCGACGACGTGGCGCGACACGCGTATCAACATCATCGATACGCCCGGCCACGTCGACTTTACCGTTGAGGTCGAACGCTCGCTGCGCGTGCTCGACGGTCTCGTCGCGCTGTTCGACTCGGTTGCCGCCGTGCAGCCGCAGTCGGAGACCGTCTGGCGCCAAGCCAACAAATATAAAGTTCCGCGCATCATCTTCGTCAACAAGATGGACCGCATGGGCGCCGACTTTTTCAACGTCGTTGAAAAGATTCGCGAACGCCTCGGCGGCAACGCCGTCCCGGTCCAAGTGCCGATCGGTGCCGAAGACAACTTCAAGGGCATCGTCGATCTCTTCACGATGAAGAAGGTCGTCTACACCGACGATCTCGGCTCGACGATGGAGCAAGAAGACGTCGAGGGCGAGCTCAAGGATGTCGCCATGAAGTGGCGACAGAATCTCGTCGAAGCTATCGCCGAGCAGGACGACGAGCTGCTCGAGATGTTCTTCGAAGGCAAAGATCTGCCCATCGATCGCATGAAGACGGCGTTGCGCAAGGCGTGTATCGCCGGCACCGTGCTGCCGATGCTCTGCGGTTCCGCGTTTAAGAACAAGGGCGTGCAGCCGCTGCTCGACGCCGTCGTCGACTACATGCCGTCGCCGATCGACGCAAAGAAGATCGTCGGTAAGGATCCCAAGAGCGGTGAAGAGATCGTCCGCCAGCCCAGCGACAACGAACCGTTTTGCGCGCTCGGCTTCAAGATTGCTACCGATCCCTATGGCAACCTGACGTATTTCCGCGTCTATTCCGGCGTGCTCGAAAAGGGCAGCTACGTGCTGAACTCGCGCACCGGGCGCAAGGAGCGTATCGGCCGCATTCTGCGCATGCACGCCAATCATCGCGAAGACATCGATTCGATCGGCGCAGGCGACATCGCCGCAGCGGTCGGTCTGGCCGACACGCGCACCGGCGACACGCTCTGCGACGAGAAGCACCCGATCACGCTCGAGTCGATCACGTTCCCGGAGCCGGTCATCTCGCAAGCCATCGAACCGAAGACCAAAGGCGATCAGGACAAGCTGGGTACCGCGCTAACGCGCTTGGCGCAAGAAGACCCGACCTTCCGCATGCGCACCGACGAGGAGACCCAGCAAACGATTATCGCCGGGATGGGCGAGCTGCATCTCGAGATCATTCTCGACCGTCTGCGCCGCGAGTTCAAGGTCGAGGCCAACGTCGGTAAACCGCAAGTGGCGTACAAAGAAGCGATCACGAAAACGGTCGAAAAACAAGGCAAGTTCATTCGTCAATCGGGCGGTAAAGGACAATACGGAGACATTTGGCTCAAGGTCGAACCGCAAGAACCCGGTACGGGATTTATCTTCGAATGGAAGATCGTCGGCGGTAGGGTTCCCAAGGAATACTCCAAGGCCGTGCAAGAGGGCATTCGCGAGTCGGCGCAGAGCGGCGTGCTCGCCGGATTCCCGGTGCTCGACTTCAAGGTGACGGCGTTCGACGGTTCATACCACGACGTCGACTCGTCGGAAATGGCCTTTAAGATCGCCGCGTCGATGGGCTGGAAGGAAGCCAATCGCGCTGCCGGTCCGATTCTGCTCGAGCCGATCATGAAAGTCGAAGTGACGACGCCCAAGGACTACTACGGGGCGATCACCGGCGATCTCAATCGTCGCCGCGGAATCATTATGGGAACGGAAGAAGCGCCGGGCGGCGCTCAGGTCATCACGGCAAACGTTCCACTTTCAGAGATGTTCGGTTACGCCACCGACATGCGGTCGGCGACGCAAGGCCGCGCGACGTACACGATGGAGTTCGCGCACTACGAGAAAGCGCCACGTTCGATCGAAGAAGAGATCGTCGCCAAGTCGACCGGCGCGAAGAAATCCGCATAACGGCGTCGACCTCATCCAAATGCACGAACGGCGCTTCGCAAGAGGCGCCGTTTCCCTTGTGCAGACGCTCCAAGGCAAGCAGGCGGGCGCAGGATACCTTTCGAACCGAAGTAAACCTGTCGACCTATTAACGTCGCGTGTACGGAACGGGAGCGACTAAATGCACGGCCGTCTTTTTATATTGGTTAGTGCCGGCGCGCTCGCCATTGCGGCGGGATGTTCGGGCTATTCCTCACCCCTGACGCCTTCTATCGCTGGCGACTCATCGTACGCGCAACCGAATGGCCTAAGCGGCACCAACGTCATCAAGAACGGCAGCTTCAGTCAGAAGCTGAAGTTTTGGGTGAGTTGCGGGAGTCTGAAGGTCAAGGTTTCCTCGCAACATCCGCATAGCAAGAAGTTTGCCGCACTTACCGGCTCGCCGACGGCAACCTCGGGATGGAAACACGGTTTGTCGGCCATTTGTCAGCAGGTAACGGTTCCCGTGGGCGGCGTGTTGAGTGCGTATCTCTACGGCCGGACGAACGTAAAGTCCGTAAAGACGGGCTACATGGAGGTCGGGATTGCGGCCGCTCTTAGCAAGACGGGATCTCCGAACGTGACCGTTCTTGCGAAACAGGCACTCAACAACAAGACGTGGTCACCGTTCAACTGGGATCTGAGCAAGTACGCCGGCCAAAAACTGTACGTGCTTTTTGGCGTAGACCGACGCGGAGCGAGCACCGCCAAACAGTACGCGTCGCTCTTCATCGACGACGTCGCGCTTGCGGCTTCGAGCACGACGCCATCGCCAAGTCCAAGCCCGAGTCGGACACCGGGAGCGCTTAGCGTTACCGTTACATGCAACCAGGCCGGCGACGTCTGCAGCGACGGCAGCGAATCGACCAACGGCGTCGCACAACTCTATGCAATCGGCGATACCGCGTCGCTCGTGCCGTCTGAAAGCCATCCCTCGCCGTTTACGCTGTTAAGCGACACGTGCAACAAGACCGACGATTCGTCGGCCGCCGGCAACTGGGCGACGTTCTCACCCGGCCTTGGCAAGTCCGGCAGTGCGTTCACGGTGACGGCTCAAAACGCTGGTACGAGCACGCATCCCGCAACATGCCATGCCGTCATCAGCGACGCGATCGACCAAAAAGTCACGATCGACATTGCGGTGACTACCGATGGCGTCGGGATCAACCTCAAAACGCACAAGCAGCGGAGGCCGTAGCCGGTGAAACAATCGAAACTTGCAGCCGTCGCCTGCATAACGGCTCTTCTCGTCGGCTGCTCGGCCGGGAACTCGTTGCCGATCGCCGGGACGAACCAAACTGCGCCGGATGTGAATCAAACGGCGCCGGGTGCGAACCAGCGTCCCGTAAGGCACCGTCACAAGGGGACGCTCACGATCCGGATTCGCATTCCGCGTCACCGGCATCACCGCCGCCGGGCAAGGTACGTATCGCCTTCCACCCTCGGTGCGACGCTGGCTTTCACGGGTGCACAGAGTCTGACGGTTTCGATCGGGTTGACGCCCGGCGCGAATCCGAACGGGTGCTCGACGCATTTGGGCACCACGACCTGCACGATTACGGTGAAGCTGCTCGTCGGGAGTTACACCGGAACGATCTCAACGTACGATGAGGCGCCCGTCGGCGGCAGCATTCCGGTTGCCGCAAAACTGCTTTCGACGGCGGCGGACTTGCCGATTACTATTCAGCTCGGCGTCGCAAATAGCGCGAACTTTACACTCGACGGCGTCGTTGCCTCGCTCGCAGTTTCCGGATTGCCGAGCGGAACGCTGGGAACGGCATTCGGTTCGCCGCAAACGTTCACAGTCGTCGCAAGAGATGCCGACGCCAACATTATCACCGGCACGTACGACAATTCGGTAACGCTCTCCGACGGCGACGGAAGCGGTCATACCGCAGTTGCAACATCAGGTACGGATGGGCCGCCGGCCGGCAAGCTGTTGAGTTCCAGCGATTCAGCGACGCTGAGTTACGACGGCAACACCTCGCTGCTCTCCGCTGCCATCGGTGCGGCCGCGAGCGGCGCAACGGGCGGCAATGCGACGTTCATGCCGGCGCCGGTGTTAACGTCGATCACGGTCAATAGCGGTACGATTGGGGGCACCGCGAGCGAGACAGCCACCGGCGTGTTCGCGGCGGGGGCAACGACGCTGGCTGGAACCGGACTCGTGGCAGTCCCGGGAACCGTAACGGCGACATCGTCGCAAATCACGGCGACGGTGCTGATCGATCCGCATACGGCGACGAACGGAACGACGAGTTTGACCGCGGTCACATCGGCGGGAGGCACCAGTAGCGGAAAGACCTTTACGGTCTCCGGTACCGGCGTCGACATCGTGACCATCGGGACCGACACAAAGGCTTCCGATTCCAACGGCGTCGTCGGGAACGGTTCAGGATCCGCCGGCGATCTCCGTTACACGATGCGTAACGCAGCAGCCGGCGATACGATCGTCTTCGACACCGTCGACATGTGCGGCGCGGCCGACGGAACCGGAGCGTGTACGATTACGCTGGCCGGCCCGCTTCCACCAATCGTGCAAAACCAGACGATCGACGGCAGCTATTTCTTAGGCGGTAGTCCGCGCGTGACGATTGACGGTAACTCTGCGTATCGCGCTTTTTGGACCGACAGCGGTACGGTCACTCTGCAGAACCTGCAGATTCAAAACGTCAAAGCCCAAGGCGGCGCCGGCGCGTACGGATTGAGCGGCGGTGGAGGTGGTGCGGGTCTCGGGGGCGGCCTCTTCGTCAACACTGCAGCGGTGAACGTAACGAACGCTTATTTTCTCACTTGTGCTGCCGTCGGTGGTGGCGGCGGCGGGACGCCGGCGGCCGGCGTGGGGAGCGGCGGCGGCGGCGGCGGTCTCGGGGGCCCCGGCAGTGGCGATCTCGGCCTGAGTAATTTGCAATCGATCCCCGGCGGGGGCGGCGGCGGCGTGCTGGGGGCCGGGTCAGCCCCGAGCATCGGCCAAGGTGGTAACGGCGGAGTCGGCGGCGGCGGCGGCGGAGGCCAAATTAATTACTCCAGTGGCCCCATCTTTGCCGGGGGAACCGGTGGCGCAGCTTATGCCGGCAATACCGCCGGGAGCGCGTACTCCACGATCAACGGCGGAGCCGGCGGATTCGGCGGCGGCGGCGGCGGCGGTGGTTACGGCGATAGCTTTCCGGCCGGTGCAGGGGGGATCGGCGGATTCGGCGCCGGCGGTGGCGGTGGCGGTTATCCGTTTGGGACGACCGGAGGTGCCGGGGCAAACGGTGGCGCGGGTGGCGGCGGAGGCGGCGCCGCGTCCGTGGCCGGTTCGGGCGGCGCGTTAGCAACGATTAGCGGCGGCAACGGATCGGCGTCGTCAGGATACGGCTTCGGTGGCGGCGGCGCGGCCGCCGGACCGGCAATCTTTGTGAACACCGGAACGCTGACGACGACGAACAGTGGTTCATCGAGCTGCACGACCGCTACGGCGGGAGCTGCGGGCGGAAGCGGAGCGACGGGCGGCGGTACCGATACGACGCCGGTCTACAATAACGGCGGAACCGTGAACGGGAGCGGGACGACGGGCGGCATCTCGGGAGCGCTCGGAAGCAGCACTCCGTCACTACGCGTGCGTCATCCACTTAGCGTGCGTCATCGTCGCAAGGTGGTACGTTAATCATCGACGGGAGGCTCGTAGTGTTCAATCGCTTGCGGCCTGCGTGCGCGCTAATTGCGTGCGCCGGTATTTTTACTGCTTGCGGAGGTGGGCGAACGACCGTTTTGCCCGCGAATCCCGAGGTGACGGCGATTGCGAAAATGCAAGTTCGAACGCAGCGCGGCAAAGCGACGCTGACGGTTCACATTCGCGTTCCCCGCGGCCGGCGGCACGCACGTTACATCTCCGCATCGACACGCGGTGCGACGCTGAGCCTTACCGGTCCGAAGAATCTGACCGAATCCGTCGCGCTGACGCCGGGCGACAATCGAATCGCCCTTTCTCTGGAAGCCGGAACGTATTCGGCGACAATTTCGACGTACAATAAAGCGCCGGTCAGCGGCCACATTCCCAGCGGAGCGAAGCTGCTCTCGACAGCCTCGAAGCTGCCGCTGTCAGTCCTGAAGGGCAAAGCGAACGCGGCGGACTTTACGCTTGACGGCGTCGTTGCATCCCTGAGCGTTGCGGCTATGCCGAGCGGAACGATCGGGACTGCCTTTACGTCGCGTAAAGCATTTACGGTCGTCGCGAAAGACGCCGGCGGCAATACCATTGTGGGGAGCTACGATAACCCGATTACGCTAAGCGACGGCGATACCAGTGGCGCCACCTCGGTCGTCACGTCTGGAACGGATCACCCGCCGGCGGGCAAGCTGCTCGGCTCGAGCAACGTCGCTACCCTCGGGTACAACGGCGCGGGAATCGCGTCGGCGGTGATTCACGCGAACGCGAGCGGCGCGACGCAGGGTAGCGCGACGTTCGCGCCCATACCGGTGCTCAGCTCCGTCACGCTCAACAGCGGCACTGGACTCATCGGTACCGCCGTCAACGTGACGCTCAACGGAAACTTTGCGACGGAGGCGACCACGGTTAGCGGCCCCACGGGCGTGCTCGTCGTCCCGAGCAGCGTTACGGCAACCTCGACAACCGTCTCAGCCTCGCTCTTCATCGATCCGCACACGGCGAATGCCGGTGCGGTCAATCTCACCGCTCAGACCAGTTCAGGAGCGTCGAGCCAATCGCAAAGCGGCGGGTTCAGCATCACAACGACGGGTGCCGACGTGGTCACGCTCGCGACCGATACGGTGAATAACGCGCAGCCCGGCATCTGCCCCGATGGCAGCGCAGGCGAGTTGCGTTACGCAATCTGTAACGCGAGCAGCGGCGACACGATCGTTTTCGATACGACGGCGATGTGCTCTGCGAGTGCGCTTGGCGGCAGTTGCGCGGTGACGCTCAATGCGCCGCTGCCGGCGATGGTACAGAATCAAACGATTGATGGCGGCGTACTTTTCGGAGGCGTGGGGCCGCGCGTGAAAATCGACGGCGCGAGTAAGTACCGCGCGTTGTGGGCCGACTCGGGAACGATCGGCATCGACAACCTACAGATTCAAAACGTGCTGGCAAAAGGTGGTAATGGCAACGGTACCGGCGGGGGCGGTGGCGGCGGCGCCGGTCTGGGCGGCGGCATATTCGTCAACGGTGCGACGGTCAGCGTGACGAACGCATATTTTCTGAGCTGCGTGGTGACCGGCGGTACCGGCGGAACCGGATCGGCCAGCGCAGGCGGTTCCGGCGGTGGCGGTGGCCTCGGCGGCGACGGCGGCGCAAACTCGAGCGGCGGCTTCGTGTGGACCAACGGCGGCGGCGGCGGCGGGGTACTTGGCGCGGGCGCCCCTGCACTCAACGCTGCATCCGGCGCCGGAGGTTACGGCGGCGGTGGCGGAGGCGGCGGCTTTGAGGGAGGCGGTTCCGGTGGCGCGGGCGGCGCCGGCTATTTCGGTAATAGCGCAGGCAGCGCGGGCCAAAGCGGCGGTGGAGGCGGCGGCACCATCGCCGGTAACGGCGGTAATGGCGGGGTCGGCGGCGGCGGCGGCGGCGGCGGCCAGGATAATAGCACGACCGCGGGCGCCGGCGGTGCCGGCGGATTCGGCGGCGGCGGCGGTGGCGGTGGTATCGCGGTCGGAAACGCCGACACTCCCGGGCCGGGCGGAAACGGCGGAGCGGGCGGCGGCGGCGGCGCAGCGAGCGGAACCGGGGCGGCCCTCGTTGGTGCAGTAAAGGGTGGCGACGCCGACACTATTTACGGCGGCGGCGGTGCTGCTGCCGGACCGGCGATCTTCGTCAACACCGGGACGCTCACGACCACGAATAGCGGTGCGTCAGGCTGTTCGGCAAACGGCGGGGGTGCAGGCGGTGGCGGTGCGTCGGCGGGTGGAAGCGATTCGACTCCGGTTTTTAACTATGCCGGCACCGTAAACAGCGATGCGACGACGGGCGGTGTTGCAAGCGCGCTCGGCAGCAACGCGCCGTCAATCGAAAAAGCTAATCGCGATCGCCGGCGTCGTGCTGGGCGTCACATTACGACCCCGTAGAATGAAACGCGTGCCGAGCAGCACGCCCCAGCTCGGTGTCCAGTTGTATTCGATTGCGGGAGCAACGGCGTATTCGGCGCTCACGCCGGAGTTTGTTGCTGTACCTAAATTGCTGACGACGCTAGTATTGTCGGTATAGCGATAGGTGACGTCGAGCGCGGGCACCCAGTTGCGCGTTGCGCTATACTCGCCCGCGGCGTCGACGTAGAAACTGCTTCCAGGATAGGCATACCCGTGGAACGCCGCGTCCGTACCGAAAACGCTTACATCCGAAACGGCAACGCGCCGCGAAAACGTCTGAAGCATGTCCAGTCGCGCGCGAAAGATGCGCCGATTCGGAAGCCAAAAGAAGTCTTGCACGTACAATCCGATCGACGTTGCATACGCACCGCCGCCTAGTCCATCTGCGGGCCGATTTCCTAGGTTGTCATACCGCCCCGTCGGCACCGCCTCTTGCAAAACGACTGCCGTCGTCGGCATCGAGTGACCGACTTGGAAGCGCGTCAATCCGTATTGCGCGATAAGGGTCGTATCACCGACGCCGATGCCGGAGCTGCTCGGCGCGTTTGCGACCGCGGTGTAACCGAACGTCGGCGTGAAGCCGAACGTAAAACGGTCGCTGACGCCGTAAAGCAGATATGTCAGCGATCCGTATCCGTTCGTATGCGGCGTCTGTACGTCGTAAAGGTACGGCTCGAAGTAGGCGTGCCCGCGCGGTAACGTGTTTGCCGACGCGGCCAGCATCGGCCCAGTCCACCACGCGTCGGCAAGCGGCTGTGGTGTGGGCGTCGGCGTGACGGTCGCCTGGGCAACAAGTGCGGCAAGGCATAAGGCCGGAGTCATCGTTCTGTGCACCGAAACGCACGGGTTATGGTCCGCGTGACGTCTTTTGCGCAGGCGATGGACTCATGTCGCATGGGGCGCCTCCATTGGAAGGTCTTTATCTTCGCAGCGCTCGGCATTTTCATGGACGGCTACGATTTCTTCATCATCGCCGCCGCACTGCCGTTGATCCAGGAGTACTGGCATCCCGAACCGGCGATGCTCGGGTTGATAGGCGCGGCGGCGACCGTTGGTGCAGTGGCCGGCGGAGCCTTGCTTGGCCGCTACGCCGACATCTGGGGACGGCGTCGCGTCGCGATGCTGACGATGACGTTGTTCGCCGTGATCTCCGTTGCGAGCGGTTTCGCGTGGAGCATTGCGGCGCTCGTTGCAATTCGCTTCGTGCTGGGCATGGCGATCGGTGCCGACTATCCGACGGGCGCGTCGTACGTCGCGGAGTTCATGCCGGTCAAGCAGCGTCCGCAGCTGCTCTTTGCGAGCCTGAGTTTTCAGGCATTGGGGGCCGTTGCCGGCGCGTATCTCGGCATCCTCTTGGTGCACACGCACAATCTCGATGCATGGCGCTTGATGCTCGGCATGGGTTTCGTGCCGGCCATATTGATTTTGATCTTGCGCGGACAGCTTCCGGAAAGCCCGCGCTGGCTCTATAACGTCGGGCGCCTTGACGACGCCAAACGTGTGCTGTCCGAGCTGCTGCAGCAACCGGTGGAGCTTGCGATTGCGCAAGAGCCGAAGGTCGAGATGCTGCCGTTTCGCGCGTTGTTCTCGCGCGAGTTCATCGGGCGAACGATCTTTGCGACGGTGCCGTGGTTCTGCATGGACGTCGCGCTGTACGGCATGGCGCTTTTCACGCCGATCATCTTGGCCTCGACCGGATTCGGGCACGCGAAGAACACGTTTTGGTCGCGCGATATTCACGCGCTGCGCGGCGCACTGTGGCTCGACATTCTGCTCGTGCTCGGGTTTGCGGCCGGTATTTGGCTGGTCAAGCACGCCGGCGTCATCCGCATGCAGATCGCGGGCTTCGCGGGCATGGTCGTCGGCCTCGGTCTGGTCGCGGTGGGCAGCGCCCGCAACGACTCGTGGCTGATTTTCGCCGGCTTCGCGGTCTTCAATCTCAGCGTCAACGCGGGACCGAACGGGACGACCTACATCGTCGCCGCCGTCGAGTTTCCAACCAGCATTCGGGGGTCGGGTGACGGGCTGGCAACGTCGGCCGGGAAGATCGGCGCCTCGGTCGGGATTTTCCTGATGCCGATCATGCAGGCCCAATGGGGGCTAACGGTCACGATAGCGGCAGTCGCCGGCGTGGCCCTGGCCGGGCTGCTGGTTTCGGTCTTCCTAAGGGACGAGCTCTATGCCGGATCGCGCCTCCACCTGCGCGGCGAGCACCGGGCGCTTCAGGGGCAAGCCTTGACAGAAGCCGGGCCCGCTTGATACATTCCCATGGTCATTGGCGCACGCGAGCCTAAACGCCAGGGTCCGTGGACTCGGTGTGGGGATCGTCGTGCGCGTCTGTGTCAGTTATAGCTCGCGTTACGCGTAAGGAAAAAGATGGCGAAGCAAAAATTCGAGCGCACCAAGCCGCACGTCAATATCGGAACGACGGGTCACGTCGACCACGGTAAGACGACGCTGACGGCTGCGATCATGCACTGTCTTTCGACGGAAGGGTTGGCGCAGAAAGTCGGCGTCGACCAGATCGACAATGCGCCCGAAGAGAAAGAACGCGGTATTACGATCGCGATCTCGCACCAAGAGTACGAGACGCCCAAGCGTCACTACGCGCACGTCGATTGCCCCGGTCACGCGGACTACATCAAGAACATGATCACGGGTGCCGCACAGATGGACGGCGCGATCCTGGTCGTTGCCGCAACCGACGGTCCGATGCCCCAGACGCGCGAGCACATTCTGCTCATGCGCCAAGTCGGCGTGCCGCGCATCATCGTCTTCCTCAATAAGGTCGACATGGTCGACGACGAAGAGCTGCTGGAGCTCGTCGAGATGGAAATCCGCGAGCTGCTCAGCAAGTACGAGTTTCCCGGCGACGACACGCCCATCATCCGCGGCTCGGCCCTCAAGGCGCTCAACTCGAGCGGCAAGAAGGGCGACCCGGATGCCGATCCGATCTTCAAGCTGATGGATGCCGTCGACGACTACATTCCGGAGCCGGTGCGTCAGACCGACAAGCCGTTCCTGATGCCGGTCGAAGACGTCTTCACGATCACCGGCCGCGGTACGGTCGGAACTGGACGCGTCGAGCGCGGCCAGGTGAAGGTCGGCGAAGAGATCGAGATCGTCGGTCTGAAGGAAGAGACGAAGAAGACCGTCGTGACGGGCATCGAGATGTTCCGCAAGCTGCTCGACTCGGGCATCGCCGGCGACAACATCGGCGTGCTGTTGCGCGGTATCGATCGTAACGAGATCGAGCGCGGACAAGTGTTGGCCAAGCCGGGCTCGGTGAAGCCGCACAAGAAGTTCAAAGCCGAAGTCTACGTCCTCTCGAAAGAAGAGGGTGGCCGTCACACGCCGTTCTTCGGAAACTACCGCCCCCAGTTCTACTTCCGCACGACCGACGTGACGGGCACCATCAAGTTGCCGGAAGGCGTCGAGATGGTGATGCCGGGCGACAACGTCCAAATGGACGTCGAGCTGATCACGCCGATCGCGTGTGAAGAGGGTCTGCGCTTCGCTATCCGCGAAGGCGGCCGGACCGTCGGCGCCGGCGTCGTAACGTCGGTGTCGGAGTAAGCAACGGCGGCCTAGTCTTTTCGCCTGCAGCGTCGTTGCGTAAGGGATCGCGTACCGTAGTACGCTTCACCCTTCCGCGCCTAGCTGCGAACGAAAATCCTTGGCCGGGAGCAAGCCAGACACCACGATCCTTGAAAACTGAACTACGCTACCGATAATAAAGAGAAAGATGTCTAAGCAGAAGATTCGCATTCGCTTGAAAGCATACGACCACAAGGTCCTCGATCAGTCCGCCGAGCGCATCGTCGAGACGGCGAAGCGCACGGGCGCGTTCGTCAGCGGACCGGTGCCGCTCCCCACGGAGATCAACCGGTTTTGCGTGCAGCGGTCGACCAACAACGACAAGAAGTCGCGCGAGCACTTCGAGATGCGCACGCACAAGCGCCTGATCGATATTCTGCAGGCGTCGCCCAAGACGATGGATGCGCTCATGCACCTCGACTTGCCGGCCGGCGTCGACATCGAACTCAAAGCGTAGTTTTCGGTTTTCAAGCAAGGAAACGAGCAGCCCGGAGAAAGCCCCGGGCTGCTTTATTTTTGGAAGGGCCGCCCTGTCTTGCCGTGCAAGGCGGCGGCATGGAAATCAAACCGACGTACTTAGGCACGATGATCTCGCTGGCGACCGTGGCTTTCGGTCTGATCGCCGCCGGCGCGTGGAACAAGTTCATCACCGATGTCATCGCGATTTTCCTCAAGCCGGGCGCCGGAGTCTGGGCCGAACTGCTCTACGCGGTTATCATCACGGTCATCGCGATCGTGTTCGTGCAGTTCCTCGGGAAGATCGCGGAAAGAGACTTCGGTCCGAAGACCGTCGTCGTCGTGGAAAAAGAGAAGTAAGGGCGGGCGCCTAGCCCGCGGCAGCGTCGCCTTTTTTGGGCGGCTTGCCGGCGCGCAGTTTGAACGCGAGCTCCGGACGGTGCTGCAGCGGCGGATAGACGTGCGCGCGCACCTCGAAACCTTTCTTCTCGAGACCTAACGCGTACGCAGCCTGCTGGATGCCGTGCAAGATGTGCGCGTTCAGATTTTCGTCGGTAATGCCGAGATCCATCAGGCTGTGCACGTCAACCTTGTCTTTGACGATCAAGGTGCACCGGATCTCGCCGGTGACGCGCTTCGACTCATGCTCTTCGTCAACCGGGTCGTGGAAGACGACGATGTGCTTGTCCTGGAAGACGACTGGGTTGTCGCCGACGATCTTCTCCCACCCGCGCTGCTCTTTTGGCCAGCTCGGCTCGCCCGAGAGCACTTCGGCGGGCGTGATTTTCAGCTTTCTGCGATCGACCGTAGCCATTGTGCGCACTTATCGCGGGCACCGGGAAAATCCTGGAGCGTGGGGAATTGCTCGGCATGTCGCAGTGGATTTCCGAGCTCGTATCCGGGCCCGAACAAAAGCATTGGGAGAAGCCCGACCCGCAGCACACGTTCCGCGGCCGCTTGGACGGTACGCGAGCCAAAGCCGACGAGGTCGTCTACGAAGACGAAGACGTCTTCGCATTCCGGCACAACGTCGACCAAAGCAAAGAAGAGTGGTGGGAAATTCACGTCGTGATCATCCCGAAGCGATGGGTTCCAACACTGCTTGATTTCGGTTTGGGCGATTCGCGCATTTGGAACCGGCTCATCGCCGGCATTCAAAAGGTCGCGCTCAAGCTCGGTCTACAAGAAAAGGGATTCATGATTCGGATGGGCGTGCTGCCGCCGTACCAGCACACCGAGCACGTGCACATTCACATTCTCTCGGGCAAGCACACCTATCCCACCGTAGACGGCCCGCTTCCGGATGTCAGCTGACGCCGCCGCACCCGCGGTACCGACGTCAAGGCCCTCACTTTTATCCGTCGCGCTGACGTTCGCGGCAATCTCATCGACGGCGTTCGGCGGCGGGCAAAAGGCCAGCATACGCCATTCGGTCGTTTCCAAGGGCTGGATGGACAACGAGATCTTCATGGACGGTCTCGAACTGGCGCAAGTTCTGCCGGGCCCGAATATTCTCAACTTGGCGATCTATTGCGGACAGCGCGTTCGAGGTGTCGCCGGCGCGGTCGCGGCGTTTTTGGGCGCCGGCGTTCCGCCGTTCGTCATCGTCCTGATTGCCGGCGCGCTCTACTTTAAATATGCGTCGAACCCGTACGTGCACGGCGCGCTGCGCGGCTGCGCAGTTGGTGCGCTCGGTCTGACGGTGGGCAACGCGCTCGAGTTGAGCTGGGACGAGCGCGGCGACTGGATTCGCATCGCCTTGCTGATTCTCACGGCGCTGGCCGTGTCGATCTTCAAGATGCCGCTGTTGTTGACGCTCGTGCTTTTCGGCGGCGCCGGCATCGTCAACGAGTACCGGCGCTCGCAGAAAGCGCCCGCGAAGAAAGCCGGCTCGTGAACGCTACCGTCACGACCGTCCTGCACATTCTGTGGACCTTCTCGCAACTGTCGGTGCTCGGCTTCGGCGGCGGCAAAGGCATCATTCCGCAGATGCATCGCGACGCGGTCGTGACGTTTCAATGGATCACGAGCGATCAGTTCGCGCAGTTCTACACGATCGGCAAGCTCGTGCCGGGACCGACCACCGTGTTTGCCGCGCTCATCGGTTATGCCGCGATGCCGGGACGGCCGTGGCTCGGCGCGACGGCGGCGACGATCGGCATGTTCGTGCCGTCGAGCGTCATCATGGTGGTGGTCGACGTCTTCTGGGCGCGCTTTGCGGCTTCGCCGTGGCGGGCGATCGTCTCGCACGGCTTGGCGCCGGCGATCGTGGGACTCGTCTGGTCGAGCGTCTGGACGATTAGCCGCGGCACCGCCTCGGGACTCGTGGCCTATGCCGTTACCTTGGTCGTGACGGTGCTGATGCTACGAACGAAGTTGAGCGCGCCGCTGCTCATCGCGGCGTCGGGCGCCGTGGGGATAATCGCCTTAAGATAGCGAACGAGCGTACCCATGCCGATCGAGTTGCATCAATCCCGTTCGCGAACGTTCCATGGCACGAAACGTCGCATCTTTCATCTTTTGGAAGAGATGGGCACGTCCGGCGATCAGATCTGGCCCTTCGCGTCGCAGCCCTTCATGCGGTCGCCCGGACCGCTGACTGCCGGCAAGACCGAAGAGTGGCATCTCGGCATCCACGGCCTATTGGAAGAATCGGTCCCCGAAGAGCGTATCGTCTGGCGCTTCCAGAACGAGGGCGTCGACGGTACGCACGGGTTCCACCTCTCGAGCGAAGGCAAAGAAACCATTCTCGAATACCGCGTCGACGCAATGCTCTCGGAAACGGACGGCCGCCTGCTGTGGCGGCGCTTCGAAGATCAGTTCGAGCGCTCGACCGAGGCGCTCTTCGATAAACTGGCGCGCGTTCTGAAACGATAGCCGGCGTAATCCCGGTCTTGCCTCCATGATGAGAAAACGGCAACTAGGATCCAACGGCCCGGCCGTTTCGGCCATCGGTTTGGGCTGCATGGGAATGTCGGATGCTTATGGAGCGCGCGACGACGCCGAATCGATACGCACGATCCACCGCGCGCTCGACTTGGGCGTCACGATGCTCGACACCGCAGACGTGTACGGTGCCGGCGAAAACGAACGGCTCGTTGGCAAAGCTATTTCCGGACGGCGATCCGACGTCTTCCTCGCGACGAAATTCGGATTCGTACGCGACGCGGACGATCCGTCGAAGCGAACGATCAGCGGCCGGCCCGAATACGTCAAAGCCGCGTGCGAGGCGTCGCTCCAGCGTCTGGGTGTAGAGTACGTCGATCTCTACTATCAACATCGCGTCGACCTCGACGTGTCGATCGAAGAGACTGTCGGCGCGATGGCCGAACTGGTGCACGCGGGAAAAGTCCGCTATCTCGGCCTCTCCGAGGCAAGCGCGCAGACGCTGCGACGCGCGCACGCGGTGCATCCTATTGCGGCGGTGCAGAACGAGTGGTCGCTGTGGTCGCGCGACCTCGAAGAGAACGGTCAACTCGCGGCGGCGCGCGAATGCGGAAGCGCCATCGTGGCGTTCAGCCCGCTTGGGCGCGGCTTTCTCACGGGAGAACTGAAGTCGCCCGAGGATTTCCAGGAGAACGATTTCCGCCGTACTTCTCCCCGCTTTATGGGAGATAACTTCCGCAAGAACTTGGAGTTGGTCGAACAGGTCAGGCGTGTCGCCGATGGGAAAGGCTGCACCGCCGCGCAGGTCGCACTGGCGTGGTTGCTCGCGCAAGGCGGCGACGTCGTGCCCATCCCCGGAACCAAACGCGTGAAATTTCTGGAAGAGAACCTCGCCGCTGAAGGCGTAGTGCTCTCTGCGGAGGAGCTCGCAGATCTCGACGCCGTCTTTCCGCCCCACGTAGCCAGCGGCGCGCGCTATCCCGATATGAGCTTCGTGAATAGGTAATAGATGAACGCAGTCGCCCTCGATCCCGTCGACTTCCTGGACGTCGCGAGCCTGTACACCGACGAGGAGCGCATCGTGCGCGACACGGTCCGCTCGTTCGTGCGCGACCGCGTGCTCCCCAACGTCGCCGAGTGGTTCGAAGAAGGCACCTTGCCGCGCGAGCTTGGAAAGCAGCTCGGCGAACTCGGACTTCTGGGCATGCATCTGCAAGGCTATGGCTGCGCGGGTGCGAGTGCCGTTGCGTACGGCATCGCGTGCATGGAGCTGGAAGCAGGCGACGCGGGCGTGCGCAGTTTTGCGTCGGTTCAAGGATCGCTTGCGATGTACGCGATCTACCGGTGGGGCGACGACGCGCAGAAAGACGCGTGGCTGCCGCGTATGTCGGCGGGCGAGGCGATCGGGTGTTTCGGTCTCACCGAACCCGACTTCGGCAGCAATCCGGGCGGCATGCGTACGTTCGCGCGTCGCGACGGAAGCGATTGGGTGCTCAACGGCACGAAAATGTGGATCACCAACGGATCCATCGCCGACGTCGCGATCGTGTGGGCGAACACCGACGACGGCATTCGCGGGTTCGTCGTTCCGACCAAAACGAAAGGCTTCGCCGCCAACGACGTGCATCGCAAGCTGTCGCTGCGGGCCTCGATCACGAGCGAGCTGGTGCTGCAAGACTGCCGCCTGCCGGCCGGGGCGCTGCTGCCCAAAGCCAAAGGCTTGAGCGGTCCGCTGGCGTGTCTGAACGAGGCGCGCTTCGGGATCATCTGGGGCGCGATGGGTGCGGGCCGCGCATGCTATGAGACCGCACTGGACTACGCCAAGACGCGCGTGCAGTTCGATCGCCCAATCGGCGGCTTTCAGATCACGCAGCAGAAGCTCGTGAACATGCTGCTCGAGCTCAACAAAGGCACCTTGCTCGCCCTGCACCTGGGGCGTAAGAAGGATGCCGGCCAGCTCCGGCCGGCCCAGGTCAGCTTCGGGAAGCTCAACAACGTGCGCGAGGCCCTGACCATCGCCCGCGAGGCGCGCACGATCCTGGGTGCCAACGGCGTGACCCTCGAGTACCCGGTCATCCGGCACATGAACAATCTCGAGTCGGTCCTCACCTACGAGGGCACCAGCGAGATGCACACCCTGATCGTCGGCAAGGAGATCACCGGCCTCGACGCCTTCGTGTAGCCCGGCCGAGGGACGAAGGGTTGACGGGGCCCCGACCCGCTTGGTAAACTGCGTGGGTTGTGGTCGAGAGCCGGCCGCGCTTCATTGCGCGCGCCGGCAAAAGAACCAAGCAGTACGCCTGGGCCCGTGGTTTAGGCGGACGAACCAACGCACTATAGGACGAGGATAACAGTGAAAAACATCCTTGGCCGCAAGGTTGGGATGACGAGCGTGTTTACCGATGACGGGCGTTACGTGCCCGTGACGGTGATCGAAGCCGGTCCCTGCACGGTCGTGGAGCGACGGACGAAGGAAAAGCATGGCTACGAAGCCGTCGCTTTGGGCTTCGGTTCCATTGCAAAGAGCCGCGTTACACGTGCCCTTGCCGGACATTTCAAAAAGAACGGCGCCGAGCCGGCGCGCTTCGTGCGCGAGTTCCGCGACGATATCGACGGTGTCGAAGCCGGGCAGACGGTAACCGTCGCCGAGTTCGAAGTGGGCGATCGCGTCGACGTCGTCGGCATTTCCAAAGGTCACGGTTTCGCGGGCGGCATCAAGCGGCACAATTTTAAAGGCGGCGGTGCGAGCCACGGCTCGATGATCCACCGTCAGCCCGCCAGCAACGGCGACACCAACGCCGGCCGCGTTACTAAAGGAAGCCGTCGCCCCGGGCACTACGGTGTGGATCGCACGACCTTGCAAAACTTGGAAGTCGTGCGCGCCGACACGGAACGCAACTTGCTGCTGGTTCTCGGGCCCGTGCCCGGAGCGAAGAACGCGCTCGTCCTCGTGCGCAAGAGCGTCAAAGCCGCCAAAGCGGCCGCGGGGGCTAAATAATGCCCAACGTGATCGACGCATCCGGAAAAGTCGTGCGCGAAGTGCAGGCGCCGGCCGCTCTCGACGGTGATTTCAACGACAAACTGCACGTGATCTATCGCGCGATCCATCGCGAGTTCGCCAATCCGCGCGCCGGCACGGCCTCGACGAAGAAGCGCGACGAGATTGCCGGCGGCGGCAAGAAGCCGTGGCGGCAAAAGGGAACCGGGCGCGCGCGTCAGGGTTCGATCCGCTCGCCGCAGTGGCGTCACGGCGGCGTCGTCTTCGGACCGCAGCCGCGCAGCTACGTCGAAGCGCTCAATAAGAAGGAACGCCGCGTCGCGTTCGTCGCCGCTCTGGCCGACCGTTTCCGCAACGGCGCGGTGACGGTGTTCGACGCGTCGGAGTTCGCGATTTCGAAGACGGCCGACTTTGCGAAGCTGCTCTTCGGAGGCGCCAAGGCGGCCAAGAGCGGGCCGACGACGTTGATCGTCTGCAGCCAAAACGAGAAGCACGGCGATGCGATCGAACGCGTCAGCCGTAACCTCGAGCGCGTTTCCGTCACCAACGACGGCGCGCTCGACGTCAAGGACGTGCTGCGTTTCGAGCGCCTCGTGTTCACGACCGAGGCCTACGACGCGCTGACCGCCGCATTGCAAGGCAAGGGGGTCGAGTAATGGACGCACGCGACGTCATCATCGCACCGCGCATCACCGAGAAATCGATGGCCGATGCGCTGGTCAACCAGTACACGTTTACCGTGCATCCGCACGCGACCAAGACGCAGATCCGTCACGCGATCGAAGAGCTCTTCAAGGTCAACGTCCTGAAGGTCAACACGGTCAACGTGCGCGGGAAGTCGCGCAGCTTCGCGCGCCGCGGCGTCCGCACGCACGGTAAGACGAACGATCACAAAAAAGCCGTCGTCACGCTGAAGGCCGGTCAAAAGATCGAACTCGGCGGCGTCAACTATTTCGAGCAATAACATGCCAGTAAAGAAATATCGTCCGACTTCGCCGGGCCGGCGCTTCGTCACCACGATGGACTTCTCGGACCTTTCGAAGGTCGAGCCGGAGAAGTCCCTCGTCGAGGTTCGTAAGAAGCACTCGGGCCGCAACAACAACGGCCACATCACGGTGCGTCACAAGGGCGGCGGCACGCGCAAGCTCTACCGCATCATCGACTTCAAGCGCAGCAAGGACGGCATTCCGGCGAAGATCGCGACCATCGAGTACGATCCCAACCGTTCTTGCCGTATCGCGCTGGTGCATTACAAAGACGGTGAGAAGCGCTACATCCTGGCGCCGCTGGGGCTGCGCGTCGGCGATACGATCGAATCGGGCGCCAACGCGGACATCAAAGTCGGCAACTGTTTGCCGATCAAGAGCATTCCGGTCGGTACCGTCATTCACAACATCGAGCTGCGGCCCGGTCAAGGCGGCAAGCTCGTCCGGTCGGCCGGCGTTTCGGCGCAGCTGATGGCCAAGGAAAACGAGTACTCGCAGGTGCGCATGCCGTCGGGCGAAGTGCGCAAGATTCACATCAACTGCCGCGCGACGATCGGTCAGCTCGGCAACATCGAGCACGAAAACCAAATCATCGGCAAAGCCGGGCGCTCGCGCCA
The DNA here is from genome assembly GCA_036488875.1 of Candidatus Baltobacteraceae bacterium. Lineage (NCBI taxonomy): Bacteria > Bacillati > Vulcanimicrobiota > Vulcanimicrobiia > Vulcanimicrobiales > Vulcanimicrobiaceae > Vulcanimicrobiaceae bacterium. The sequence goes on from DASXGW010000003.1 coordinate 232,119, forward strand.
CATGGGCAAGCGTCCCGCGGTTCGCGGTATCGCAATGAATCCGGTCGACCACCCGCACGGCGGCGGTGAGGCGCGTTCCACGTCGGGACGTCCGCCCACGACGCCGTGGGGCCAGATGACCATGGGTAAAAAGACGCGCCGCAACAAGCGCACCGCCAAGATGATCGTTCGCAAGCGGGGTTCGAAGTAATGGGTCGGAGTCTCAAGAAAGGTCCGTTCGTCGCGGACCATCTCGTCAAGAAGGTCGAGAAACTCAACGAGACGCGCGAGAAGCGCGTGATCAAGACGTGGAGCCGCGCCTCGACGATCGTGCCGGCCATGGTCGGGCACACGATCGGCGTCCACAACGGCAAAGCGCACGTTCCCGTCTACGTCACCGAGAACATGGTCGGGCACAAGCTCGGCGAGTTCGCTCCGACGCGCCACTTCCGTGGTCACGGCGGTGAGAAAGCTGCGGTGAAACCGGCATGACCGACGGAACGCAGTCTCAGCACGCCGTCGCGCACTTGCGGTTCGTGCGCATGGCTCCGCGCAAGCTTCGCCGCGTCGCCGACGCGATTCGCGGCAAGAGCGTGCGCGAAGCGCTCGTGATGCTCAAGTTTGCCGACGTTTACGCCGCCGAGCCCATCGAGAAGCTGGTGCGCAGCGCCGTTGCCAACGCGGGCAATAACCACGACATGAATAGCGACGATCTGTATATCGCGCGGATCACCGTCGACGGCGGTCCGGGCGGACGCTTCACCAAGCGATTGGATCCGCGGGCCCAAGGGCGCGCGTATTTCAAGCGCAAGCGTCTCTCGCACGTGACCGTGATCGTCAGCGAACAGGCGCCGGCCAAAGCGCCGCGCAAGCGCGCCGGTGCCAGCGTCCGAGTCGCGCGCACCACGCGTCGCTCCACCGCAGCGGCGTCGACGAGCAAGAAGAAAACTTCCGCGCGCAAGCGCACCGCAAAAGCGGCCACCGCCAAGAAAGCTGCGGAGTAACCATGGGTCAAAAAATTCATCCGGTCGGACTTCGCCTGGGCATCACGCGCACGTGGGACAGCCGCTGGTTCGAGGAAAAGCACTACATCGACTGGCTGCACGAAGACGTCGCCATCCGCAAGTTCTTCAACAAGTGGATGCGTTCGGCGGCAATCAGCAAGATCGAGATCGAGCGCCGCGCCAACCAGGCTCGCGTGATCATCAACACCGCCAAGCCGGGCATCATCATCGGCAAGCGCGGCGTGGGCATCGAAGAGATCCGCAAGAACCTCGAGTCGCTGACCAAGAAGAACGTGCAAGTCAACGTCGTCGAGATCAAGCATCCCGAGCTCGACGCGCGGTTGGTCGGTCAGAACATCGTCGACCAGCTCGAAAAGCGCATTGCGTTCCGCCGGGCGATGAAGCAGGCGATCATGCGTACGATGAAGGCCGGCGCGCGCGGCGTGAAGGTGCAGGTTTCGGGTCGCCTCGGCGGCGCGGAAATCGCGCGCACCGAGCGCAACGCCGACGGTAAGGTGCCGCTGCACACGCTGCGGGCCGACATCGATTACGCGCACGTCGAAGCGTTCACGACGTTCGGTCGCATCGGCGTCAAAGTGTGGATCTATCGCGGCGAAGTGCTGCCGGATCAACCCCGTATGGACGGCGCGACGCGCGAGCGTGGCGAGCGCGGCGGTCGCGATCGTCGCGAGCGCGGCGGACGCGGCGGACGCGGACGCGGTGGGGATCGTCCCGCACCGGCACCGCGCCCAGCCGTAACCGAAGCCGAACCCGCGTTCGCAGAACCGGCGACGCCCGAACCGGCTGAGGCACTGGTCAAATTCCCGGCTGAAGAATCCGAAGCGCAAGCGCTAACCGAAGCAACGCAGGAAACTGGTATGGGGGACCCCAGCGGCTCTGCCGCGCGGGGGGCGGCGGAGGCAAGCGAAGCGCAGCCGGAGCGCCAGTTAGACGAAGCGCAAGCGCTCACCGAGGCGTCGCAAGAAGCGCCGCCGCCCGAGGTATTCGAATAATGTTGACTCCTAAACGCGTCAAATGGCGCAAAGTACAGCGCGGTCGCATGACCGGTGCTGCGGTGCGAGGCAGCGCGCTCACGTTCGGCGATTACGGATTGCAGGCGATGGAGCCGTGCTGGATGACCAACCGCCAAATCGAAGCGGCGCGTATTGCATTGACGCGCCACATCAAACGCGGCGGCAAAGTCTGGATCAAGGTGTTCCCCGACAAACCGGTGACGAAGAAGCCGGCCGAAGTCCGCATGGGTGCCGGCAAAGGTAATCCGGAGGTGTGGGTCGCCGTCGTGCGCCCGGGCCGTATTCTGTTCGAACTTTCGGGCGTCGATGCAGCCGTCGCACGCGAAGCGCTGCGCCGCGCCGCCGCCAAGTTGCCGATCGGTACGAAGATCATCTCGCGCGAGGAGGGCTGAAAAGTGACGAAGAGCGAGCTCGACGAGCTGCGCGTCCTAACGCTGAACGAACTTCAGCAGAAGGCGCGCGACACCAAATCGGAACTCTTCAATCTGCGCTTCGCGCTGCGGACCGGGCATCTCACGGACTTCAGCAAGATCCGCGCGATGCGCCGTACCTACGCACAGATTCAAACCGTTATTTCCGAAAAGCGCATGACCGAGGGACAGCATGGAGCAGCATAACGAGCGGGGCGCGCGGCGCATCAAGCAAGGCCGCGTAGCTTCCAACAAGATGGACAAGACGATCGTGGTCGTCTCGGAGACGCGCGTGCCGCACCCGGCCTACGGAAAGATCGTGCGCAAGTCGAGCCGCTTCAAGGCGCACGACGAGCGTAATGAAGCCAACGTCGGCGACGTGGTGCGGATCGTGGAATGCCGTCCGCTTTCGCGCGAGAAGCGCTGGAGACTGGTCGAGATCGTGGAGCGCGCGAAGTAACATGATTCAGCAAGAAACTCGGCTCAAAGTGGCCGACAACTCGGGCGCGCGCGAACTGCTCGTTATTCACATCTCGGGCGGCAGCCGGCACAACTACGCGCACGTCGGCGACATCGTCGTCGGAACGGTCAAGAGCGCCATTCCCGGCGCCGCCGTGAAGAAGGGCCAAGTCGTCAAGGCCGTCGTGGTTCGCACCAGCGCGCCGATCCGCCGTACGGACGGTTCCGTCGTGCGCTGCGACGACAACGCGTGCGTCATCATCAAGGGCGAAAAGGACAACCTCGATCCGCGCGGCACGCGCGTGTTCGGGCCGGTCATGCGCGAGCTGCGCGACCGCGGCTTCCTGAAGATCGCCTCACTCGCACCGGAGGTGCTGTAAAGCGATGGCGATCAAAACGAACATCATTAAGGGCGACACGGTGCTCGTGCGCCGCGGTAAGGAGAAGGGTAAGCGCGGCACGGTCAAGGCCGTGAACCGCATTCTCGGCACCGCGACGGTCGAGGGCATCAACATCGTCAAGCGGCACACGAAGCAAGGCACGAAGTCCGGTAACATGGCGAGCCAGCAAACCGGCGGCATCATCGAGAAAGAATCGCCGATGCCCATTTCGGTGCTGCAATACGTCTGCGAAAAATGCAAAGCGCCGACCCGCGTGCGCCGCACGCGCACGGCCGACGGCAAGGTGCATCGCGTTTGCGCGCGCTGCGACGAACCGGCGCGCGAATCGGCGAAGGGAGCGTAAGTCATGGCCGAGCGTCTAAAAGAGCGCTACGAAGGACAGGTCCGCAAGCAGTTGCAGGACCGCTTCGGCTACAAGAACGTCAATCAAATTCCCAAGCTCGAGAAGGTCGTCGTGAACATGAGCGTCGGTGAGGCGATCGCCAATCCGAAGTCGCTCGATGCGGCGGTCTCCGAACTGGCGGCGATCAGCGGTCAGAAGCCGGTCGTGACGAAGGCGAAGAAATCGATCGCAGCGTTCAAGTTGCGTGAAGGCATGAATATCGGTGCCAAGGTGACGCTCCGCGGCGACCGGATGTACATCTTCCTCGACAAACTCTTCAATGTCGTGCTTCCGCGTATCCGCGACTTCCGCGGCCTCCCGCCGAAATCGTTCGACGGTCGCGGCAACTACAATATGGGCTTGCGCGAACAGCTCGTCTTCCCGGAGATCAACTTCGATAAGGTCGACAAGGCGCGCGGCATGGACATCACGATCGTCACGACGGCGAAGTCGGATGAAGAAGCGAGCGAGTTCCTCACTGCGATGGGACTGCCGCTGCGAAAGGGTAACGCATAATGGCAAAAACGA